>JASHTU010000191.1 GCA_030040395.1 Acidobacteriaceae bacterium | reverse complement strand
TGGCGCCCATCCTCCGCATCTGCAATGAAAACGACCGCTGCAGCCAGTGCCCGTACGCCGAGGAGTGTGACAACTACCACGACGACGACGAAGAAGACGAAGATGAGGATGAGGACGACGGCGACGACGAGGACCAGGACGACGACGACGAGGACCAGGACGATGATGAGGTCGAGGAAGAGGATGAGGATGAGGATGAGGATGAAGGCGAGGATGGGGATGAAGGCGAGGATGGGGATGAAGGCGAGGATGAGGATGCGGATGAAGGCGAGGATGTCAGCGACGGCGTCCGCAACCAGGAATACGCAGTCAGCAGGGATGCTATCGGCAAGCTCTTGGCCGACAAAGACACTCTAACCGCGCTCAGGATTCTCAACCGCGTGACCTCTGGCTAGAGCTTGTGAGTAGCTCGGAATTCTGTCGAAGTCGTTCTGCTCATGATTTGAAGCGCAGGAATCTATATCTGAAAGGAGGAATGCCTCAGCCGGCGGAGCGTGATTCTAGCGCGCATCAGGTAGGCGCTTCGCTTTAGCGCGAGACCCACCACAGGACCTCGCCGAAAACCTTCCACTTCGAGGCGTTGCTCACGTCTACCGGCGGAAACTTGTAATTCGCCGAGATCAGCAGGTCTGAACCCCCGATGCGCTCCAGGCGCGCAACCTTGAAGCCGAGATCGCGATGCGAGACCACGGCGATGCGCTGGTGCAGGCGTTCGCGGTCTCTCACCGCGGTATCGACGAAGAGAATTGAGCCGGGCGCGATGGCCGGCAGCATCGAGTCGCCGGCAAGATGGATGCCGATCATGCTCTCGGGATGCGGGCACCAGGAGAGCGGCGCGAGAAGAATCTCTTCCACCCCGACTTCAGAAAGGCTGACATTCCCCTGGGGAGGAATGCGGTCGCCGAACGCCGTGACGTTGAGCAAAGGAACCGCAACGGCAACGGCGTTTGCGGTTCCGGTAAGTTGGCGGGTGAATTTGCGCCCCACAATGAGCCGGAGGTCACGCAGGCCGACACGCAGCGAAGAGACAGCGTTATGGAAGCTGGCGTCGAGCAGAGTCGAGGTGTCCATGCCGGCGCGTTCCCAAAAGTAGACGCCGTTCGGCGGGTGGGCTAGGTTGCCCAGCGCAACATAGCTTTCGGCCGTCGGTTCCTGCCGGCCCAGAACCCATCGCGAAACAGTGGGTGGCGAGACGCCGAGCCGCTCCGCCAATCCGGCTTGGCTCAGCTTCAGATCGGTCAGGAGCTTGCGAATCCTCTCCGCCCAATCCTTCGAGCTTGTCTTCTGTGCCGCCATCCTCTGCCAGCCCTGGTTTCACCGATTTCATCCACGCAATTGCATCAATGAAATGAATGATTTAGCATCCATGGCAGGTATACTAACAGGAATTTCTGCGCATCCTAACGATATGGGAAACCGGCCTTCCTCCACCCCTTCCCGATCTCGGTCGATTGGACGATTTTTGGAGGGCCCGGCTTCGAACAACGTTCACTGGGCTGCCATGCGGGGTGGCTCGACATAAGTTAGAAGCTAAGTACAAAGATAAGTGCGAAACTTTGTGACATTTTTTTCTGGTTTAGCTCGGAACCCGACAATGAATTAACGCCATCAATTCCCTTCCCCAACGGAGACGGCAAAGCGGATGCCGGCTGGGAGAGGAGAATAAATGGATTGCCCTGCGGGGGGCTTGTAGCACTGAACGCAGCTCACGCTGGCCGGGAGCGACAGCGGAGCATAAGAGTTGCCGACTTGGGCACGCCCCCAGCGAACCCTCAGGATGGGAATTGCATCCCCCGAACATGGCGATCCTCCCCAACGGCGGCAAAATTCTGATTGTCGATGACGATCCGGGAGTGGCGCGGTCTCTCGAGTTGATTTTCCTTTCCCGCGCTTACACCGTGCGGGTCGCATACTCCGCCGAAGAAGCCATCGAGACCATCGCGACTTGGCAGCCCGACGTTGCCATCCTCGACGTCATGCTCCCGCACATCAACGGCATCGAGTTGGGGGCCGCGGTGAGGGCCAATTATCCCAATTGCGGTGTGGTGTTGGTTTCCGGTCACCCGGGAACCGATGCGCTGTTGCAGACGGCCCGGGAGCAAGGGCATTCGTTCGAAATCCTCCCCAAGCCGCTGCATCCGACGCATATTCTCGATATCGTCGCTGCGATGCTGCCCAAGATGACCGGCGACGCGTAAGCGCTTTTCCCGAAGGAAGCGTAAGGTTTCAGGACCAAGAATCGATCCCGAAGATCCCGTCCACGGCCGCACCGCTTCCCCGGTTCTTGTAGAGCGGAGCCGCACGCTGCAGTGGTTTTTCCTCGCCAGGAAGCCGCCATGCGGGGACCCTGAAAGTCCAGGTGGATTCGGGAAACAGTCTATTCCAGCCCCGGGCCCTTCTCCACCAGCATCATAGGCGTGTGGCCGGCATCCTGGGTCCCGCGAACCACGTTGGGCGTAATGACGATCACCAGCGTGGAGAAATTCTTTTGCAGGTCGTTGGCCGATATGTTATTCAGCCCTGGAATTTCGCTGATTCCCGGCGAGCCGGTGATGGCCCGGCTCTGCGAGCGGTTCAATATGCTCGCCAGTTCTACGCTTTGGTCTCTTTTGATGGTCACCACCCCGGAGTAGGCCTGGTTATTAAGGATCGGATCGCCGTCGATCGACGCCCCGGCCAGCGCCGTGATCTTGAGATCGATGGTCAGGGCTACATCGTCGTTGCGTAACACGTTGGGCGTCACCTTCAGGGTCAACCCCAAATCCTGGTACTGAATCATGGGAATGTTGGGCGCCGCGCTGGTGAGAGAGGAGAGCAGAGAAGTGAGACTGCTGGAGCTTCCTGCGCCCGTGAGTCCGGGAATGTTCGGCACGGACCCCGACAGAGTCGAGTAGGAGGAGGTTTGGATGGGATATTTCGAACCTTCGATCAGCGTGCCCGTCTCGCCGTCGCCGAGGCGCAATTGGATGTCGTCAATCTCCCGCGAGTCCGACGAATTGAGGTTGAGGTTCAGCGTCGCCGGTCCGCCCGGAGAAAGACCGGATAGGGTGAGTCCGCCGCCGAACAACGCGATTCCGCTCGAAAACAGCGAGCTCGAAACCTGGCCGCTGGCGAGCAGAATGCCGAGTATTGCCAGGGTGTCACCCGGCGACGCCAGGCCCGAAGAAATGATCTGCTGCACTAGGGACTGGTTGGCGTTCAGGATGGACTGCTCCTCGGAATAAACATTGAACGCCGTAAACGATTGCGGAGGCTGTACGCCGGTGTTGCGCGTGCTCGTGTGCGCAAGCTGAATCAGGCGGACATTGAGCATCAACTGGTTGCGGCCATCCAGAAGGCTGCGCATGGTGGCGTTGAACGCGTCAAGGTTCGCTTCCGGCGCGCGCAGGCTCAGGGTGTTCGCCGAAGGGTCAGCCGCCATCTGCTGCACATTGAAGACGTTTCTCGCCAAATTGCCCACTTCGGTTAGTTCCGTGCTGGTCAGCCCGGAAAGGTACACCGTCTCCAGCTCTTGTCGCGTGTAGTTACGGCGGTTTTCGGGAGTGTCGCGCGCCACTAGCACATGATGCGCGTCCAGTGGCACATAAAACGTGTTCGTCACCAATTCCAAGGCGTGCGCCGCCTGGGCGAAGCTCGCGTCGTCCATGTCGAAACGCACCGCAGTCGCACGCACACTTTCGTCCAGCATGGCGTCGAGCCCGAAGGCCTTGAAAACCTCCTCAATGACCTGCCGCTGCTCGTTGCGCAGGTGAAAGCTCCGCAATCCGCCTGCGGCGAGCAGCGGCGGCGCCTTCCCCACCGTGTTGGCCGCTTGCTGGTAAAGCGGAGCAGTTTGCCCGCGCACGGCGTCGGCTCCCAATTCGTAGAGGTGTTCAGCGACTTCAGGATTCTTGGGATCGAGATCCATTGCGTGAGACAGCGCCGCGGTCGCCGCAGCCGTATTGCCGGTCAGGCGGTCTTTAGCGGCGGCCTCGATCAGGTGCGAAACTTCGTGGCTGCGGGCCACTTCCGCCGCCAGCCGATAATCGGGGTTGGTGGGGTCGAGCGCCGCTGCTCGCTGGTACTCGCGCATGGCCGCATCGAACTGCCCGGCGACAAACAGCTTGCTCGCGGCCAGATACAACTTGAGCGCGCGCCGCCGCGCCCCGGCGCCGTGCTGCTTTTCCGGCCTCGCCGGCCTGGTTGCGCCGGCTGGCGCTTTCTGGGCAGGCGTCGATGGCGCGGTAGGGGGAATCGCCTGCGCCTCCATCGCGGCGGGAAAGATCGCTAATAGCATCATCGCCGTCAGCCCGCGCCCTTTCCCACGGCGACTCGCCAACAAGCCGGTTTGGAACAGTCGCCGCGTCATGATTCTCCCCGCGTAAAAGCCAGCAAATCGGCCAGTGACGTGGCGCAGACCTCCGGGCGGTGCTCGAGCAATTCATCGAAACTGAAGTTGCCTGTGGCCACGGCGATCACGGCCAGGGAATTGGCGCGCGCCGCCTCAATATCGCGCGGCGTGTCGCCCACCACGCAGACGCTTGCCTCGGGGCGCCCCCCCGATCCGATCAACTCGCGGGCCTTCTTTGCCGCCTGTCCGATCAGCTCGGAGCGCACCGGAAAACGGTCGCTGAAGCCGCCGAATCGAAACCACTCGCGCAGCCCCGCCCGCTCGATCTTGATCCAACCGATTACTTCCAGATTGCCAGTGGCTACGCCGAGCAGGGCGCCGCGGCGGGCGAGGTGGCGCAAGGTTTCTTCAACCCCTGGCATGCGCACAACCACCATCTCGTTGCGCCGCTCGGCCACCGTGGCGCGCATTGCATCCAGGATGGCTTCGCTGCGGCTCTCCAATTCATCGGCGGGTATGCCGGCCTGGCGGCAGGCTTCCCGGAGGATTGCAGTATCCGTGCTGCCGGCCAGCAGGATGCCGGCCAAAGTAACTTCGAACCCCGTCACGCCCCGCACACTCGACGTGAAGGAGTCGATATGAATGCGGTCCCGAGTGCGGACCAGCGTGCCGTCGATGTCGAAGAGGTAGGCTTCCTGCCCATCCCATGCGAATCCTGGTTCAATCGCGATGTGCGGCCTGTGCGTCGATGAGGCGGTTGGCATGTCGTCGGCTGTAGCGGCGCACTCCGGCGGGGTCGCGGCATCTTCGGAGATACGGTAGACCGGCAACGCGCGCGGAAGCGCCGCTCGGCCCGGTGAGCTTCACGTTCACAAAGTCTACCCAGCTTATCGAAAGTACGACTAACGATACCCTTGGCGGATTGCGCCAAATACAGGACGCTCGGAGCGCGGCGGACGCTTGAGCCCGGCCCGAACTTCGGCCAAATCCAGCCCCAGTTCCGCCATCGTGCGGCTCAACGTGTTGCGGTGCATTCCCAACTCTTCGGCCGCCTTGCACTGGTTACCCCCGTGCGCCATCAAAACTTCGCGGAGATACTGCTTCTTGAACTCGCGTACGGCCTCGTCGTAGGGGATGCCGCTGGAGTGCATCTGCGTCACCAGGTTGTCCAGTTCTCGTTTCACGCGCCAACCTCTTGCTTGTATGGTTTTTTAGTTTAGCCCATTCCCGCGGTTCTGCGCCGTGGATTTCCTCACTAAACGCCGCGACCCGGATGCAGCCACGGAGGCGACTCCTGCTCGAGCATCCGCAGGCCGTGACGCACCTTATCGGCAAGCTGGGCCGGGCTCATCCGCGTACTCAAATGCAGGGCCCCGAAAAACTCCTTGGGCAACTCGGATTGGGTCAACCATTGCTGCTTGGGAAAGAAGGCAACAATCACCAGGAGGATAAGCGTGACCAGCACCACTCCCTGAAAGAATCCCAGCACCGCTCCTGCACTCATGTCCAGGCAGCCCAGGCCCAGCCAATTAAGCGCCTTTCCCAGAATCGTTCCGGCCACGTTGGCCAGCGCCATCACCACCAGGGCAATCAGAAAAAATCCAATGGTGTCCGCAATCGCCTCGATGCGCACCACCGGCAGCAGCACCGCCGCCACCCGCCAGTAGTTCCACGCTGCCAGCGTGAGTCCCAGGATCAGGCCGACGAGTGAGCATGCGGTGCGGAAAAATCCCTGTGCAAACCCGCCGCAAACCGACGCCGCCAATACGATCACAATGGACCAATCCACCCAGGTCATCTCTTACTCCGTCTTCGCTAAGATGCGAGATCTCGCCCGGTGAGTCGGCGAAAGGCCTCATGATATTTATCTAGTGTCCGCGCCACAACTTCGTCCGGCAACCCAGGTGCTGGCGCCTGCTTGTTCCAATGGATGGATTCGAGATAATTGCGGACGTACTGTTTGTCGAACGAGGGCTGCGGGCCGCCGGGCTTCCATGCCGCGCCCTCCCAGAAACGCGAAGAATCGGGAGTGAGCACTTCATCGGCAAGCGTGATCCCTTCAGCCGTGCTCCCGAATTCGAATTTAGTGTCGGCCAGGATCAGCCCGCGCGCCTGAGCGTGTGCCGCGGCGCGCGCGTAGATCGCCAGCGTCAACCGCCGCAACTCTGCCGCATTCTCCGCGCCCACCAGCGTTTCCACGCTGGCAAACGGGATGTTTTCGTCGTGCGCGCCCTTTTCGCTTTTGGTGGCGGGCGTGAACAGGGGTTCAGGCAGCCGCGACCCGTCCAGCAACCCCGGCGGCAACGCTGCGCCGCACACCGCGCCTGTCTCCTGATACTCTTTCCAACCCGATCCGGTCAGATATCCCCGCGCCACGCACTCCACTGGAAACATGGCCGCGCGCTTGACCAGCATCGACCGGCCCTCCAGTTGCTCCGCGTAGGGCTGCAATGCGGACGGAAATTCGGCTACGTCGGCAGTGATCAGGTGATTGGGCGCCAGGTCCCGCAGCAGGTCGAACCAGAACAACGAAATCTGAGTGAGAATCTTGCCTTTTC
The DNA here is from genome assembly GCA_030040395.1 of Acidobacteriaceae bacterium. Lineage (GTDB taxonomy): Bacteria > Acidobacteriota > Terriglobia > Terriglobales > Acidobacteriaceae > Telmatobacter. The sequence goes on along the minus strand of JASHTU010000191.1, from coordinate 10,417 downwards.
CCGGAATGCCAGTAGCCAGCACGTGGTCGAAGGCCGAAATCCGGTCCGTGGCCACCAGCAGCAGCGCCCCGTCGACGCTATATAGATCGCGCACCTTGCCCCGTGCAAGCAGGGGCGTGGCACCCAGATTTGTCGTCAACAAAGCAGTCACGGGACAATGGCTTTCACAAACAACTGAATCTCCGATTGTGCGGCCCGCGGCTGGCTTTGTCAAACCCTTCCCACTCCCGGAAATTTGTCCGAGTTTGGCCCTGCGTTCACGCCCCGAATTCCCGCAATGCGGTGCGGATCTGATAGATTCGATTCATTGTCCGGCTTTCCACACGATGACACAAAGTCGTGTGACGGCCGTCACCGAACGGAAATTAGAGATCGGAGAGACTTTCATTGTCAACATGGTTCGGAGGATGTCAATAAGAAGTCCTTCTTGAGCCGGGCGACACGAGGCAGCAGTGGAAAGGGGAAGCCGCGGCTGAACTCGTTAGTACAGGGATCACCAGTAGCTGCACGCTACCGACCTCCAGCGTCAGCTACTGGTCCCCGTCTTCATCTTGTGTTCTATGCTCGACAAGCGCCTCCGAAGCGACGTGTTCCTTCGGGGGCGATTTTTTTTGCCCCTAAGACTTTTTGAGAATAGACGCGCCGCGAAGCTGACCAGTTCAACCGGTGCGGCCATCATGGAGCACCACTTGGCGCAAGGTCAAAAAGACCGCACGGCTTTTGATAATGCGCTCATTCCTTTATGAACCGAGGCTTTGCCCAGTGGGAAAAATCCCATGCGGGTCCCAAGCGCCTATTGGCTGAATGCCACGCCGCTAAACGAAGCCACGCCAATCGAACTGGACGTCGCTTCCCATGTCAGACCACCATAGGCGTCGATTGTGTAGACCGCCACATATCCTTGGCCGCCGGCGCTATAAATCACAGCCAGCCACTTGCGATCACGGGACACGGTGATATCGGTGGGCGCGCCCGGCAGGGACACTGACTTGTAGAACACTCCGCCCTGGTCGTCGCTAAAGAAGATTGAAATTGCCTGCCCCGGGGAATTGCCGGTGTACCACACGTTTCCCGGCCCTTTTGCCACCCAGCAGGGCGCATTGGTGGGGTACGACGGCGTCGGTCCCGCAATTGGGAAAACCTGCCGGCTCTCGTTCACAATCGCAAAGCTGTCCGGACTGTGGGCCGGGGTAAAGCCCAAAATGTCTTTCCAGAACGCGGCGCCGAGCGGCGTATTGTTGGCGTTGGCGGGCAGAGCGATCGTGGCGCTCATCCCGTTGAGCACGCCATCGTCTCGGGTGAGGGGCAGTTGCAGCAGGGATCCCGAAGTCATCGTCACCGCAGCCCAGCTCTTGCCCACCGCGATCTGCGCCGCCGAAGGATCGGTAAGACTCACCACCGGTCCAACTACATGGCCAGTGGGCCAGTCATGCGTCTCGGCGCAATTGGCGCCGACCACAAAGAGATCGTCCCGCGTCAACGCGACTGAATCGGGTTTCATGCAGCCCGGAGCCAGATTGATGGTTTTTCCCACGGCAATGAAATCGTCGTACCGCACCAGTTGGCTCACGGTGTTCGATCCGTAATTGGCCACGGCGCCAAGATCGTCCTTGAACTGCACAATCCCGGCGTTACTGCCGGCGCCGCCCTTGCCGCCAGTGGGCATGATGTCTTCGAAGGAGAGCGACGGCGTCGCGCCCTTATTCAGCTTGAACACAACCACCGCGTTCCCGCTGGCGCTGTTTGTGCTTGTAACCACAAGCACGCTTCGTTCCGGCTGGGCGGTAACCGCTAGCGCGCCGGTGAGAGAGAGGGCCGCCAGCAATACGCGGGCGCGACCCAGACAAGACTTCCTGAGCCTTTCGGAATTCATAGCGATCTCCTTGAATTGTTGTGGTGGAAGTTTGCCCCGGTTACCAGCCTGCGGGTTCGCCGGGGAAGCGGAGCATATTTACTGGTGGAAATTCGGCTGGGGAAAGAGAAAAGTTACGCTTTGTGCGGTAATTTCCTTTCGAGTGAAAAGACATTAATTCTCTGAGCCTCGGCGTAACTTATTCGCCTTCTCCAGCGAATAACCCAACACTGGTTCGAAAAAAGTGGGGTGGCGCGCATGATGCGGCGGGGAAATGGATTGCACGGACCAGCCGATACTGATAAAGATGGCAAGTAGAGCCTCCACTCCGTGCAACCGGACTGCAATCTCGAAATGCTGATGGCGCGCTATCAACAAGGAGACTTCGCCGCGGCCACGGCGCTGGTCGAATGCGCCACGCCCCAACTGCACCGGTTCTTTCTTGCGCAATTGGGGAGCCGGGCGGATGCGGAGGACCTGTTACAGGAAACCTGGCTTCGCATTCACAAGGTGAGGCACACGCACCGGCCGGGTGAGCCGGTGCTGCCCTGGCTCTACGCCATCGCGCGGCATATTCGCGTCGACCACTATCGAAAGGTGGCGCGGACCGGCGCCCGCGCCCGGGAGCTTGAGGCGAGGGCGAAAGGAACCTTCGCGGATTCGGGACAGTTCGAGAGCGCTCACAACTTGGAAGCGCTGTTGGCCCCGCTTTCGTCGGGCGAGCGCGAAGTCATCGAGATGTTGAAGGTGGCGGGCATGTCCCTCGAAGAGGTTGCGCGCGCCACTTCTTCCAGCGTCGGATCAGTAAAACAGAAAGCGCACCGGGCGTACAAAAAATTGCGGGAGAGAATCAGCGCCATGGGCTTGGCCCAAAGGCAAAGCGCCAAAACGCAAAGTGGAGGACCGTCATGAACGAGCCCGAGATGGACGATCTTCTTCGCGCCTCCGCCCCCGCTCCGGGCACCCTCGATCCGGCGTTGCTGAAGCGCATTGCGGACTCGATCGAGAGGCCCGTGCGGCCGGTTCGTCCTCTGCCGCCGTCATGGCTGCTGACCGCAGGCGCGGTTCTCATCTGCGCCGGCGTGGCCCTGGCGGGCGCAGCCCGCGCCGGGTTCTTCGGCTTCCTCAAAATGGATGTCTTCGAGCGCGCCCTGATCTTCTCCGCGCTCGCGCTTCTCATTCCGGTAGCGGGGAGCGAGTTTGTGCACGCCATGATTCCCGGCAGCCGGCGCCGGCTTTCGTCGGGCGCGCTGCTGATCACGGCCACCGCGATCCTGGCCGGCGTATTAGCGATCCTGTTCCGCGACTATCAGACCAGCCGGTTCTTCTCGGCCGGCATCGCCTGCCTGGCTACCGGCTTTGCGCACGCCGTTCCTGCCGGACTTTTGGCGTGGCTGCTGCTCCGGCGCGGCTTTGCCGTCAACTACGTCTCTGCGGGGCTGGCTGCGGGCGCCCTCGGGGGCTTGGCCGGCGTGGGCATGCTGGAGTTGCATTGCCCCAATTTCCAGGCCGCCCACGTGCTCGTGTGGCACTTGGCTATCGTGCCATTGAGCGCCGGCGCGGGAGCCTTGCTGGCGCGGGCGCTCGGTTCCCGTCGGCCCGCGAGCCCTCGCAACCGCGGCTAGTCCGTGGGGTTTGACCATGTACTTTTCAGTTACCATTTACTTTTCAGTTACGCAGCCCCCTACCCCTCCTCCTTTCATGGTTAAGTGATTTGTTTGCAATCACTTATACTACTTAGTACTAGGCCTAAATTATTGATAATAAAGAGGTTAGATCCTAAAATCTTCAATAATAAGGACTTACTGGCAATTTTTGGGCGTTTTGCCCCGCTTTTGGCGCCACCCCAGGCAGAGGTGTCTGGGAAGGGGCCGCATAGCAGGGGCAAAAAGCAGACGGCCCGGGGGATGGCGGCCGTGCCTTGAGCCACCACTCCCGAGCCGCCCCGTCTCCGAAACGGAATCACTCAGTTTTGATCCCTAAAACCATTGTAGCGATTTGGCGGAAATAACCGGCAAGGTTGGGGAGAAAAATATTCTGCTTGGAACGAGTGGGATGAGCTTGAGTGCGGGGTGCGGAGGGCTTGACAAATGAGCGATGCGGCGCTTTCCTGACTCACTTGCCGCAGACGCGCCGGCGACCCTACCGAAGAACGCGTTGCCTGCGCTCTCGATGCAATGGCGGATGCCTCGATGCTAGGCGACTTTTGAGGACCTATCTTGCCTCATAATGCGTGACTTGGCGATTCGGTTCAATTTCTATACATCAACTCCGGAGGCGCCTTCGCAGGTGGGCCAAGGGGCGGCAAAAGTAAAGCATTCTATGTGGATCTGTTGGGGCTTTCGATTATCTTCGAAGATTGCATCGTGGTTGTGCTCAAGACCGGATCAGGGCGAGTGTTCCCGCATCGCAACGATAGAGGCCATGATGAGCGAGCTATCTTTACTGTGGCCCTCAAATTCATCGCAAGCCTTTGGGAATGAGTGCATTGAGTGCAGGAGAGCTTTCGTGCGGACCTTTGAAACGTAAGTATGGCCGATTATTCGTCCAGAATGGATTGGACGGCGTGGCGCGCCCTGTCGTTAGTTGAAACAAAAACCGACCCCGGCCAGCTTATGAGGATTGAGCAGCGAGGAATCAGACTATGAGGAGGGCAGATCCAGCACTTCAATATCCGAGCGCTCCTGCACCCGTTCGAGAACAACTTCATGCCCGTCTGGGGAGATGTCGAAGTCTTGAATATTGAATTCCGGAGGGAGATTGGTCAGTTGCCGTTCGACACCAGTGTCCAGGTCAATGAGCCAGAGATCCTTATGTTGGATCTCTCCTCGGAGGGCGACGAGTGTGTGTCCTCCAGGCAGGAAGACCAGGTGTCGAGCTCCACGAGTCAGAGTTAGAGCCGGCAGGGAATAGGATGCACCCTCGGCTGTGACGGCTTTCACCGAAAACGTGGTTCCGATGTCGGGTCCCGAGTAGACAACGAAGCGGCCATCGGGAGCCCACGTTGGATCGACCGAGTAATCCTGGACAAAGGGAGCTGGGGAGCGGCCATGGAGGGGCACGCGGAAGAGGCGCGAGACACCGTGATCGATCACCGCAGAAGTGATCGATTGGCCGTCGGGTGTCCACGTTGGATCGCCCTGCAGTTCGAGTGCATCAGTTACAACCCGCGCATGCGTGCCGTCGCGCTGCATCACGTACAAAAGCGTTCGCCCATTTTGGTGGACCGAGAACGCAATATTTTGTCCATCAGGAGAGATTGCAGGGCCTCCAAAGATTCGCGCTCCCTGACCGTTCCACAATTCTGTGTTAGTTTCATTGGCGAGCCTCCAGATACTCCCGCTCGTGCCGGTGGCAGAAACGTACAGAAGATAGTTTGCGCCCAGTCTTGGGGAGAATCCTGTTCCGGTCGTCAGCGAAATTGGAGCCGCCCGCGATGCCTCAGCAGGCGAATCGGCGATCTGCAAATGCCAGAGTGTGCTCTTTGAACTTGCGAGTGTGGCAACCAGGCGGCGACCGTCCGCGCTGGCGGCCAGCGAGGTGTACCGGTCAAGGCCAGAGGTAAGCCTGTGGGGAACGCGGCGCTCGACGTCCATGCTGTAGAGCCACGGTCCCGCGCCGTCGGGATCGCTGGCGAGGTACAGCAGAGTGTGCCGGTTCAACAAAACCGGGTAGGTCACGCGCCCATTGTAGGAAGTAATCCGCTCAGGAGTTCCGCCAGTTGAAGGGATGCGCCAGACGTCCAATTTGTCTGGAGGGGTTCCCTGGACGAAGTAGATGAAGGCGTTGTCAGGTGACCACAAGGGAAAGTGAGAGTGGAGTCCGGCAGGCCCTGTGAAGATGGGCCGCGCCCCTGGTTGAAGATTGCCGTCTGACACATACATCGGGTCTCCGGGACCGGGCGTGTGGCACACAAGCCGGGAGCCGTCGCGCGACCAGTCGAATTCTGCCACTCCTTCAAGGTAAAGACGCGGTTGTCCGCCCAGCGTCGGCGCTCCCCAGACGCTGATGTCATTCGGGCTCTCCTGCTTGCGGGTCCAAAACGTAACCAAAGACCCATCGGGCGAGAACCCCAACGTGCGGATCGATGGATTGGCGAGATCTGACGCGCTTCCGCGAGTCAAATTGTGTAACTGTCCTGAACCGACCTGGGTGACCCAGACATCCATCTGTCCATCCAGGTCGGACAGAAACGCGACGAAATGGCCATCGCGTGATATGGCAGCGGCCTGCTCGACTCCGTCGAAGTCTGTGACGGTCTGAAATTTCGCGTTTGCGATGGGATTTCGCCAGAAATACTCCTTCCTCTGGAGCCAGAGATAGGCGCCGATCGCCAGCGCGGCTGCCGCCACTGCCAGTGACAAGCCAAACTTCCATCTGGTTCGGAAGTTCCTAGTTAAGGTCTTGGTCTTGCTTCCGGAGATTGATATCTCAGGTTGAGGCGGCGGCGCCGTGGGATCGGCCGAGGGGGCGGCGTTGCCATTCTCCTGTTCCTGCGCTGCTCGAAGATCCCGGCTGAGCGTCCACGCATCCAACTCCGCCCGGGAGGCGTAGACCGAACCCTTGCTGTCGTGGAGATGCCGGTGGACGGGCATGCCCTCCCGCTTCTCCCAGCGTTGGACCGTCCTCACGTCGCGGTTGAGATATGCCGCAATTTCTTTCCACGAATTCAGGCGGTCTTCGGAAATTCTCACGGACGGCGCCGTGCCAGGGGATAGGTCGCCCACACTCCCTCCTGAACAGTTCCCGGTTGCGACGAACCTGCGAATCGAATTGTAGCGTGGTCCGCCGTCGGGGGCACGGCAAAACGCGACAATCGACGACAAGTCGAGGAAAGTCCCACAATTCCGCGTCTTGCCGGTTGACCGCGCCCCGCCGCACGCACCAGAGTGTCTGCAGTTCAGGCGCGGTTTCGCCCGGCTCCTCTCGCGCCGATCGTGGATCCAGCCTCCCGCAGTCGGCTCCACGGCGGCCTCATAGCTTCACGGCAAGACCGCTGCCGATCCCAACACCGGAGACTTGTTATGAACCGCAAAATCCTGAGTTTCGCTCAGCACATAATGTCTGGAAGAACCCTGTTTAGCAAGAAGGGCGTGTCTGTTTCAGCAGCCGTGGTTCTAGTAAGCCTCCTTGCATTGGGCTTCGTTGTCCGAGTAAGGGCCAGTGGGGACTGGCATGAACCGCAAGGCCTGGTGGGTACCTGGCGCTTGCAGCTGACCCCCGTCGACTGCCCCGATGTCACAACCGGGACACCCGCCGCGCCGTTTCAGGGCCTCGTCACTTTCACGGGCGACGGCACTTTGACCAATACCTTCAATAACACATTGTTTGGATACGATACTCCTGGCCACGGCTATTGGTGGAAGACCGACGACCGCACTTACGGGGACGTTTTCGAGGCCCTGATCGTCGATCCTCCCACCACAAGTCCATACGTTCCGGGGACGCTGAAATCTTTCGGCGCCATCGCACTCGACGATGAGAACGGCTTTACGGCGCAAGTTATGTCGGAGTATTTCAATTCTTCGGGCGCCATCTACTTAACCAAGTGCATCGACGTGGTCGGCACACGTCTGAACGACAGCCTGACCGAACCCTAGTACGGCGGCTGTCCACGCTGGCCCGCCGTCATCTACCCTGCAGGTTTGCGTGACCGGAGGAGACGACACCCGATACTCAGTGCCTTATTCGAACATTACGCTGGTGTTCGGAGGACCTGCAGTGACTCACTTCGGGACAGTGCCGATCGACGGTGTCGTCAAAAAGTGACCCAATAGTCCTGCGCTGCTCTCTGGAAGGTATCCGTGAGTCCGCTCGATTGAAATAAGCCCCGGCTACGCGTAAACCGACCAATGAGTAGACAACTATTCATGATGGGAGGAAAGCATGTACTCCGACCTTCTGTTCTATGAGGGATCCGATGGTGTAGTCGATGTGTACCTGACCAAGAACGGTTCGATGGACCGCCAACGTTACGAAATCGACTGGGGCATAAACTGGACGCATCTTGTAAATGGAACTTTTTTTGTTACTGGCAATAGCATAAGTCAGCTCATCCTTTACGACGCAGTCTCAGGGACTGTCCGGATAAAGGAGATCATCGTGAGAACTATATACGGTGGCGGAGAAGAGACCCTCCTTCACGAAATTCCCAATTGGCGCCCAGGCTGGAGTCAGATCGTAGTCTCGAGCGCGAACAACTATATACTCTTCTACGATGCGGTCCAGGGTGTCCTCGAAGCTTATACCTTGTCCCCTGGCAGCCCATGGCTGACGCTCCAGAACCGATTCGCCAACCTGAGCACCAACTGGAAACAAATCGTTCCCGGTAATTTTGGCGGTCCATTCGGGACGGACTTACTCTGCTATGACGCCGCAGCCGGGGTGGGCGAATTCTACGCGCTGTCCTTCACGACGGTTGGTTCGATCTCTTTGCTAAACAAGATTTCGGGATGGAAAACGACTTTTAAGCAGATTGTTCCGGGCAACTTTAGCGGCAGCGATCAGACAGGCCTGCTCTGCTACGATCCTGCCGGGCTGGTCGGGGATTTCTACTCGGTGGACAAGGGCACTATTCAACTTCTCGAGGCAAATACCGGGTGGAGAAGCACCTGGGACCTGATTGTGCCGGGGAATTTCAGCGACGGTAAGTATACCGACCTGCTGTTCTATGACAGGAACAACGGCATCGGGCAGTTCTATCGCACGAATCACGGCGCCATCGACCAAATCGCGCTCTACACCGAGTTTCGCCACACCTGGACGCATATTCTGGCCGGATTATTCGCCACGACACCTCAAACCCCTCCAGCCTCCGTGGAGGCAACAGTGATCCCCTCGCTCCAGCTGTTTGACCCCACGAATGACTCCTATCTCCTTCAGCTCACGGGATTCGCCTTCGCGCCCAATGAAGTCGTCTCCCTCGAGTTGACCTGGCAGGATCAGAATCAGGCGCCCAATGCACCCATTATTCAGACGACCCAGGCCGACGGCTTTGGGGGATTCGTATATCAATACAGCGGAAGCGGCGGAGGGGTTTGCATCCCATTCCGGAAATGGACGGTTGTCGGGATCGGCCAGAAAAGCCATCGCCAATCCAGTTCCGTCTCGGTTGGATGTGCGGAATGAAATTGGGCGATTCCATCCTTTCGGCAAAGCATCAGCTCGAATGATGCGGCAATGTCCCTGTTTGTCCGGATATTGCCGAAGTGCCGGGCATCAGAATCTTGAGTTCCGTATCGACAGCGCTCCGCGCGAACAGATTTCGTGCGATATGAGGTGAACCTGTCAATCCCCAACATCGCGGTTCTCCCCAGCGAGTCGGCGGCGCTTACCTATTCCATCGTGAATGCCGGCGGAATCTCCAACTTCGAGCAACAGCTTCTGAAGGCGGGCGAGTCCGCTGCGCAGCAGCTTGGCGACGAGGCAATCAAAGCCTTAGGCGAACTTGGGGGCGACCTGGCGCCCGGGTCAGGGCCCATGGGGTTTGACCATGTACTTTTCAGTTACCAGTTACTTTTCAGTTACGCAGCCCCCCTACCCCCTCCCCCTTTCATGGTTAAGTGATTTGTTTGCAATCACTTATACTACTTAGTACTGGGCCTAAATTATTGATAATAAAGGGGTTAGATCCTAAAATCGTCAATAATAAGGACTTACGGCCCATCTTGGGGCGTTTTGCCCCGTTTTCGGTGCAGTCGCAGGCTGAGCCTAACTGCGAAGGGGCCGCAAAGCAGGGGGGCAAAAAGCAGGCGGCCCGGGTGTGGCGGCTGTGCCTTGAGCCACCACTCCCGGGCCGCTCCGTCTCCGAAACGGAATCACTCTGTTTTGATCCCTAGAACCATTGTAGCGATTTGGCGGAAATAACCGGCAAGGTTGGGAAGAAAAATATTCTTTTTGGAACGAGTGGGATGACGTTGGGTGCGGGGTGCGGAGGGCTTGACAAATGAGCCATGCGGCGCTTTCCTGACTCACTTGCCGGAGACACGCCAGCGACCCTACCGGAGAACGCGTTGCCTGCGCTCTCGATGCAATGGCGGATGCCTCGATGCTAGGCGACTCATGAGGACTAGGGCCTGTTCACACTACTGGAGTGGATGGCGTTGCGAGCGAAAATTGGGCCAGACGAAGCCGAGCCCGAAGGCTGTGGCGGGCCCACTGTCGAGGGCGAGAATGAAGTATGGCCCAATTTCCACCCCAGCGACGAAAAGCTGTCGCTGGGGACCCCGGATTTTCGCCGCAACCCTTTGGGCCGGGGCCAATTTTCCCGATTTCGTTGTCGCTCGTCGCTAAGATACACCCGGTATCTGTCCCTCCTCGCTTCTAGAACTCGTAAAAATTGGTCCCCGGCGCCACCACCCCAGTAGGGTGAACAGGCCCTAGCTTGCAGCTTCTAGCTGTGTCGCTGGGCGCTTCTTGCGCCGGAAAAATCAGGCAGACCCCACCAGAATGCATCACGAAAGTTGCACATGGAAAAGAGTTGCACCAAGCCTGGTGAAATCCACAGTGTATGCACCGATTTGCACTTGCATCCACAGATTGAACGGAAGTAGTGTCACAACAACT
>JASHTU010000190.1 GCA_030040395.1 Acidobacteriaceae bacterium | reverse complement strand
AGGCATTTCAAACCATTCCTGGCGTAATGCAGTACGTTTTGACAGCCCGCGGCGTCTTCAAAGAGACGACTACAGTTCGCGATGCCCGCCGCATCTTCGGTGCCAAGGGTGTCACCCCAGGCGAGGCTCAGAGAAAATTCATCCGCGAAGCGTTGAGCGAGTTTCTAGGACCTTATTTACGGGCATAGAATTGCTTCGGGCCTGCTTGGCTGCCTTATCGTGCGTGCCTGTGTAACTCGCCCAAAACTGTCACATTGCAGATAAGTATGAATTGGCAAAAGTTCTGTTTCATGGGCCCGCTCTCGAGTTAGAAGAATTCACTCACGCAGATTGTCTGCGCGCCTTGTCGAGAATCTTGCGGAGGCTGTTACCTACGATGAGTTCTTCGCCGGGCTGCATGGTGATGGGCAGGATACGCATCTGGTTCGTGGTGGGCCGGCCGATGCCTAAGGGCGCGGAGGGGGTCTTGATGCGGGCGAGGACGCCGCTGGCATTTTCATTGGTCTGCACCTCAATCCGAGGATTGCCCTCACGCAGTTGCTGCTCGCATTGAGCCACCGTGAGCCCAAACTTCTGTTCGTCCCACGAGATGGTGAGGGTGGGGAAACTGTCGGACTCTGTGGGGGGCGGGGTCTTGATGGAGGTGTGTACGCCTGGCGTCGTCTCGACTATCTTGGCAAGGCGCTCCATGCGGCGCTGCCACTCTCGGTTGATCGCCGCGCAGTCGGCTTTTGACCAGAAGTCCAATGCGGCCAGACAGCCCATGATCTCTTCCTTGCCGACCTTCATCGGACGGCAAATGGCGCCCTCCCAGGGAGGGCTATTGTAAAGGGCCGCATCAATAAGGTCCTTGCGGCCGAGGAGCACGCCGGAGACTTGCGGGCCCATGAGGCCTTTGCCGCCGCTGAAGCAAAAGAGGTCAACACCGAGCTTGGCGTAGCGCGTGAAGTTGGAGTATGGGGGGATGCCGGCGGCTTGGTCGACCATGAGTGGGACGCCAGCGGGCTTGCTGATCCCGAGGATCTGGTTAAGGCGGTCATCGTCGTGCCAGGTGGTGTAAATCATGGCGGTCTGCGACGTGATGGCGGACTTCAAATCGTCCACGGTGGGGGCAACGATCAGCTTGGCTCCGGTGAGCCGGATGCAGCTGTCCCAAGGGGATCGGCCGCCCATAATAATGACTTCCCCTTTCATGCCGGTGGTGTCCGGCAACTGGTAGATATTTCTGGGGTCGGCGCCCGCGATGCAACCTGCGGTGGCCGAAGAGATCGAGCCCGCCGAGCCGGAAGTAATCATGCCGGATTCGGCGCCGGACATCTTGGCGAGATAGCGGCCCGCGTTAGCCTGCAGCTCAAATAAGTCAATGAAGAAGTGGGAGGCTTCTTCGACGGCCTTGCGGACCTGCGGAAGCTCCACAGAGGCGGTAAGGTAGGTGAACACGCCGCGGCAGTTAATAAGAGGACGCATGCCAAAGCGGGTATAGATGTTATTATTCCAATTCCTCGGGGAGGTAGGGATCATTCCGGCGACGGAAGCGGCCACCGTGGAGGCGAGGCTGCGCGCGCCCAGGGAAGCAAAGAGGGGAGCTGCGGCCAGCAACTTCATGAATGACCGGCGGCCGTTTTCTAGTTCTCGCTCAGATGACATGGTGTTCCCTTCCTAACTGAGGCAAAGACGATTGGGTGAGGCAAAAGCCTTGCGGCGGGGAAATAGGTATCGTTCAAACTCTTGAACTTGTTCAACCAATCGTATATGTTGATACCAGTCTCCACGCGAGATGTCAAGGATTCCGCTTCGTGGAAATTACCCTTTTGTGAAAGCCACTTCCATCGTCATTCCTAACGTCAAGTTGGGCTGCACCCGGACATAGTTGTAGAAGGTGGAATAAGTCGTCAACGTGCGCTCGTGGTTCTTCGTCATCATCGCATTCGCTCCTAACCATTGATAAGAGATGTTCAGAATTTCTAACTCACTAAGGATAGGGAGACTAAACCATGAAGACCGAAATTTTGCGGATTGTAAAACGGAGCATCCTGCTAGCCGGGCTTCTTGCCATCGGAACATCATGCAGCGCTTTTGCGCAGAACAAGACCATCGGCTTTAAACCGGGAGCGGTTTTCAGCGAGGGGCGGGTCGTCGGCAACATGCTTTTTGTCGCCGGCCTCAAAGGACATCCTGCGACCGGCACATTGGCGGACCTCGACATGAGCGCCCAGACAGCGCTCGCCCTGGGAGCCGTCAAAAATGTGGTAGAGGAGGCAGGCTTTAAGATGACGGACATCGTCAGCGTGAACGTCTACCTGGTCGACATCAATGACATCGACAAGATGAACGAGGTCTATAAGAAACTAATGCCAGATCCTAAACCGACCCGAGTCACCGTAGAGGTAGGGCACATACGAAGCGGAGGAAGGATCGAAATCTCGTGCATCGCAATCAAGCAATAGGCGCGCTAGCATGGAGCCGCTATTCGCCCGCGCCTCAGCTCCGGCGCTAAACGCGATCCGCAGCTACGGCAGCGCAAAAGCAAATAGATCGCCGCTTCCTGTCGCCACAGCGAAGTATTGCTTGCCGTTTACGGCATAGCTCATGGGGGATGAATGGATCGTTTGGCCTACGTTAAAGTGCCATAGAGGCGTCCCGGTGCGCCCGTTGAGGATTACAAAATTCTGTTCATTATCTCCATATGCAACCAGTCCTGTTGCCGTTGACATGACGCCGGCCCATGCCATGGCAGCGCCGATCAGAGGATCGCGCCACGCGAAGTCGAGCTTATCCAGGTCGAATGCGTTGATGGATCCCTCGCTGATCTCGCCCATCGGACGCCGAAGTCCTGTCGAGTAATACGTGCGTCCCTCCTGGAAAGGCTCGGTCTTGGCCTGGAAGATGTTGCACGCCTTCTCCGAGCGGAAGTAGAACATATGAGTTACTTCGTTGTAGCTGGGCGAGTACCAGTTGGTCGCTCCGTCCTGGGAGGGGCAAACCTCAATACCCTTTTCATCCGGAATAAGGTTGTTGGAGATGGGCCGGCCATTCTCATCGATGCCCTTGGCCCAGTTCACGTTCGGGACGAACTGCCTGGAGTACAGATACTTTCCATTCGTCCGATCGAGGACGTAGAGGAAACCGTTGCGTTGCGCGGTGACAATCAACTTTCGCGGCCGCCCCTTGAAGTTTGCATTCACCAGCACCGGCGTCTGCTCGGAGTCATAGTCGTACAGGTTATGCGGGGTGAACTGGAAGTACCACTTCAGCTTGCCGGTATCAGGGTCGAGAGCCAGCAGGCAGCTGGTGTACAGGTCATCGCCCGGCCGCACGCTGCCGTCGTAGTCCGGCGAAGGATTGCCCGTGCCCCAGTACACGGTGTTCAGCTCCGGATCATACGTGCCCGGCATCCATGTCGTTCCGCCGCCGTGCAAATACGCGTCGCCCGGCCAGCTATCGTTGCCGAATTCGCCGGGGCTGGGAATCGTCCAGAAGCGCCACATCTCCTTGCCCGTCTGCGCATCAAAGGCCGCCAGAAAGCCGCGCACGCCGTCGTCGCCGCCCGAGGTGCCCACCAGCACCTTATCCTTCACGATCAGCGGAGCGCTGGTAGCGCCGTAGTTTTTGTTGCCTGTGGCATACAGTACATCCCAGATCAGATTGCCGGACCGTGCATCAAGGCACAGCAGGTGGGCATTGTCGGTCTCCATGTAAATGCGCGTGCCAAGAATGGCCAAGCCGCGATTATGATGGCTGGAGGCGTCATCGATCAGTCCCTCTGTGACGGCCCTTGAGTGATGCCAAAGCTGCTTGCCCGTCTCCGCATCCAGCGCATACGCGTCGTTCCCGCTGGTAATGTACATCACTCCCGCGACAACAAGGGGGGTCATCTCCAGGGGACCGGCCTCCTGGGTATGGAAGACCCACTTAGCCGCCAGGTGGCTGACATTCGCCAGCGTAACCTGGGTCATGGCGCTATAGCGCCGTCCGGTGTAGTCGCCGTTGTAGCTGACCCAGTTGTCCTTGATCTGTTTCTGCGACAGGTCGCTCTGCTTCACGTCAATCAGGCCGATATCATCGTCGGCTGCAGCAGCACTCACTTTCGCCGATGGCGTCGCCTGTCCTTGCACATCTCTTATCTGCATCACTAGCAGCAGGCAGCCTACCGCCGAAACCCCAAATACCATCCGGTCGAATCGCCTTCTCATCACTCGCCTACTTCTGCTTTTGTCTGGAATCCCCAGGTCTCTTACTGCATGATTTCGTGCCTTCCCACGCCAGATAGCGACAAATACTAGCGGTCAAAGACCACCACCGCGGCGGCGTCGTGGGGGCGCTGGCTCCGCCGGAGTGGTGCGGCCAGTAATAATCAGGAAGCTGACAATGTTGTTCAGTTCCGCCGGCGTAAGCCGCGTGCCGTAGTCGTGGGGCATCAGTGAGTGGTCGGTGTAATGCACATCGGCCAAGTCGCTGCGCGCAAAAAAGTGGTACCGCCCGTCCTCGGTCTGCAGCGCAATGTTGAAGCTGTCTTCGTTGCGCACCACGCCGGTAAACTCCTTCCCGGTCTTTGTCCGCACCTCGACCACGCGCGATTCCGGCGCCACTGGGTTGTCCGGCGCCACAATCGCTTGCTCGATCGCATTGGCCGCGTGGCTCCGGCCATAAGCCGTCAGGTCCGAGGCAATAAATCCGCCCTTGCCCTGGATCATGTGGCAACTCGAACACTGCGCCTTGCCAAAGTAGAGCGCCCGTCCGGCTGCCACGTCTCCGGTCACCGCTGCCGTGCCTGCAATGTCGCCTTGCCCCTGCAGCAAACGCAGGTATTGCACCACGGCCGCAATGTTCGCATCGCCAAGCTGCGCGAACGAAGGCATACCCGCGGCGGTTCCGTCGTGCACCACCTTGATCAGCTCGGCGCCTGACAGCGCGACAATGTTCGGGGTCATAAGGGATGGAGCCTTGTCGCCTTTTCCGTCGGAACCGTGACAGGCTGTGCAATTCGTCGCAAACTGTTGCGCTCCCTGCGTGTCCGCGCTCTGCTGCTCCTGCGCCATCATGGACGTTCCTGGGAGCAGGAACAGACCGGCAGAAACCAACAGGTTTGCGAACCGGCCACCTTTAAGCTGCTTCATGAGTCCTCCAAGGACCAGCGATCGCGAAGACTGCTTCTTTAGCGGCTATAATAAATGATTTCTTTCGCGTGCAGAAT
>JASHTU010000189.1 GCA_030040395.1 Acidobacteriaceae bacterium | reverse complement strand
GCTTTTGTCGCTAACATGCTCATGGCAGAGGCGGAAAATCCCGATGGCCTCTGCGCCGCCGCGGCGCGCCCGCGTCGCGTAACTTGCTGAGCAAGGCCCGATAGCTAATCTTCAGGTCTTCGGCGGTCTTGCGCTTGTTCCAATGGTTCGCTTGCAAGACTTTCAAAATCGCAACTTCTGCCACCTTCGAGGGTGTTTGAGAGTCGACAGTTCTGAAATGACCCACCTCGGTTTGCCGCATCCTCTCCCTCGCGGCCAACGCCATTTGGCGTCTTAGCTCCGCAGCTAGCGCCCGCTCGTCGCCAAGGATGATGACTCGCGCAATGCCATTCTCAAGTTCGCGCAGATTACCCGGCCAATTCCACTCCTGAAGCAACTGAAGCACCGCAGGGGTCAGTTGCGGCGCGCTCTTTTTAAACTTCTTCGCCAACTCTTGCGCAAAGAAGTCCCACAGCTCAGGAATATCCTCCTTGCGGTCGCGCAACGCCAATAACCGGAGACACGCCGTTTCGATAGAAGAAAAGAGATCCGCCCGAAATCTGCCCTTGTTCACGGCTCCCGCCAGGTCCGTTTCGGCGCCACAGATAAGGCGCACGTTGGCTCGCCGTTCGTCGGCTCCTCCAACCCGGCAATAAGTGCCATCCCGCAACAGTTGCAAGACCTTTCTTTGCAGCATCCATTCCATCTCGGCGATTTCGACCAGAAAGAGAGTCCCACCCTTTGCGAGCTCCACGGCTCCCGCCTTGGTCGTATTCGTTCCGAGAGAAGAGCCTGTGTCACAACCGAACAACTCTCGCTCCAAAACCTCCGCGGTGGTGGCGGCGCAGTTCAGTTTTAGGAACGGTCCCTGGCGCCGGTGGGAATGGCTGTGGAGGAACTTTGCCACCATCTCCTTGCCGGTTCCCGTTTCCCCTTGAATGAGCACGGGAGAGTCGACATCGAGGATCGCGTCGATGTTCGCGCGCACTTCCTGCATCGCGGTGGACCTGCCGAAGATGACGGACTCTCTGGGCAAATCCGCCGCATTAATATGGAAGCTCTCGGGCATGTTTTCTTGCCTGACTTACTCCACTCTCGTGGTTTCCGTCATCGGAACGGTGCATGTATCCTGCCAAAGTCCTCAATCGCCGGCAGCAGGGCACGGGCGGCTCTTGCGTTGGCTCTGTTGGGGTTATGCGACCTTATTTGAAATTGATTCTCATCGCGGCAGGCTCTTCGGCGCTGATTCGTCCTTTCAGTTTGCAAAATTTTGCACACTGTACCAATGACGTGCACATTGCCCATTTTTCCTGGTGCACACCCATGCCCAAAATTGGCGGCTCTTTAGTCCCCCGCACCGATGGCGCGTCTCGGAATTAGAGGACGATCTGTCGCCGTCGCATCTCGCTTTCAAGATGTTGGTGAGATCGGCTCTCAAGTAGCCAATTCCATGACAGTTGGTGTTGAATTTCGCCAGAGAGAGGCAAACTTACGATCCCGATGAACACCAGCGGCTGCACGAGCATTTAGCCAACACCACTCGAATGCAGCGTCAAAGATGCAGAACAGTTTCTCCACTAAGATCCAACGCGCTGCGCGGAATAATTGGTCTGGGATCGCTGTTTGAAAGTTCTGGCCCCGTTGGGGGTAAGGCAATGCTGTTGAATCTTGTAGAGCAGCGCCCGGTAGCTGATGTTGAGAGAGCGAGCGGCATGCCGGCGGTTCCATCCGGAGACTTCGAGCGCGTCCTGAATCATCTTCGCTTCAGTTCGCTCCTTCACGTCGCGAACCACCGACTTCATTCCTGACCGGTGGGAAAATTCGCCTCCCCCCGGAGCCTGATAGGAGTTCTCCTGGCTAAGAGCAAGCTTTGTCTCCAGTTCTCCCAGCGCTGCATCCAGATCGCGTATGATAATTGCCCGCGTGACAAAGTTGTGCAACTCGCGCAGATTTCCAGGCCAATCGTAGAGTAAGGCTGCGTCCAGGAGACGTGAAGGAAAACTGTTGTTACTGCCGCTCTTCATTCCCGCGGGCGCGCGACGGATCGTTTCGTCAATCAAGTAAGGAATCTCCTCGCGCCGCTCCCGCAGCGGAGGAATATTAAGCGTGAAGACACTGAGACGATAATAAAGATCTTCACGGAACGTCTTGTCGAACAAGGCGCTTTCCATCTGGATGTTCGTCGCCGCAAGAACCCTCACATCGACGGTCGTGCTCTCTTGTCCGCCGAGTCGCGTAAACTGGCCATCTTGCAAGACGTGGAGAAGCTTCGCTTGCATTTGGACGCCCATCTCACCAATTTCGTCCAGGAGAAGAGTGCCGCCATTCGCCTGCTCGAACTTCCCCGGCCGGTCTTTGATGGCTCCGGTGAATGCTCCCTGCTTGTGCCCGAACAGCTCGCTTTCGAGTAAATCCGCCGGCAAGGCGGCGCAGTTAACCTTGAGAAATCTCTTCCCGCAGCGCTGCGAATTCTTATGGATCAGGCGCGCAATGACTTCCTTGCCGGTGCCGCTCTCGCCCAAAATCAGCACATGAACGTCGGCATCGGCCAGTAACTTCACCTGCCGGTGAATCTCAAGCATTTTCGGCGATGCGGCGAGGAAGAAGCCGCCCCCTCCGAGGTCTTCGAGGTAGGGAACAAAAAGCGTCTCCGTTGAACCATACGTCTTGGCTGAAGCGGCGCTCGCAGGTTCATTGAAGATTTCGCCCTGGGCGTCCGGCCGGTTCAAGTCGTCAATCATTGTCTCCAAGTCGTCGATCGCAATCGGCATGGTCAGAAAGTGACGGACGCCCAGCTCGATCGCCTCTTGCCGCACTCGATGCTCGTCGCTTGCAATCACGACCCAAGTCCGGTCCACAGGGGCGACCCGCAGCAATTCACGAAATTGAGAGTTTTCGAATGAGTTTGGGGCGGGGGAATCGACGATCAAGACATCGGGATCAAGCCGATTACTTAGAAGTAAGTGAGCCTGCGGGCGCCCGTTCGCCTCGATTACCCGGTGGCCTGCGGAGACAAATTGCCTCTTGATCTGCAGGCGCGTTTCAGGGCTTTGAATGACGGTGAGAACGAGCAGAAGTGGATTCACGTAACTCCTCGGCAAAAAGTCTTCACATGACTTGCAGTCGCTCAGAAATTCATTGGGCGCCGGCCACACCGCGTTGCATGGTTTCTTCTGCGGCTTCCGGCGGCATTCTTAGGCGCTTCAACGTCACTGACGCACGCGATCTGCAAGCTAACTCAGAATTTCCATCGGCCCGCTACGAATTCCCATTGAAGTCCGGAACCGGTGCGGGTTCGTTGAATGACGAAAGTTGGGCCAAACCCGACGCTATCAGCGTAATTGTCTTCGGGTACGAGCCCAGGCCCGGCAGCGCGGACACATTGACTTGCTGACGAGATACCCTCGCGCACTCAAAGTGGCCAACAAAAAGGGCGGCGGAAGTGAAGCAGTGACATGACGTCAGACAGGCAATGCTTTTCTTCTTTCCACTGCTCCGTCGGATAGTAAGTCGTTCTTACTGCCGAGTACAATCCCCGATGAAGACCGCAATGCCTGAAAAAAAAATGACCAACCCTCCGGAGGAAGCCCGTCCTTTAACTGGAGCCAAATTCTGAGAACGGGGAACCTACCGGGTGATCGGGAAAAATCATTTTCCCTTCACAAGAAACAGGACTGAAAGGACACGGTTTATGATGCGAGCTTGAGTCCATGGTGTCAAGAAGACTTTGGTAATGCGCAGAAGTAATCCTCAACTTTCCACTATGGTTATTCGCGCGATTGAAATTCGACGGCATCTAAAACCCGGCCTGAGTGTTGCACTCAATCTTGCCTTCAGGAGGGCGCGCCATAAGTGGGAGGCAGGCGCCACTTTTGTGGGATTCTCAAAAACTGAAAGTAGATTTAGAGAGGGGCTGGAGTAGGCGCGCTTGATTGCGAAAATCGATGGCGCGGCTCCGGCGACGCCGCGATCTCGGCATTGTCCAAGCTCGCGGCCGCGGGCTCTGGGTTTCCGGTTTATTCTCGGGGCTTGATGGGGAGCAGCCGAGAATTATTTTTCCCAACATGCGGTCGAGCGCGCGGCAAGCCGCGGAGGAAAGGCGCTCACCATCGAGCGCGCCGGCGGAATCGGTGGGACGGTCGACGAGTTTCACATCGTCAGAGGCGGAGTCAACTTCATGATGATCTCCTGACGGGGACACCCACCTTTCCCTTCCCGTGGGAGTTTCGGCCCGGCTCCCTGTTTTCCGCCGTTTGCGCCAGGATGCTTTGGGCAAGCGGCTGATTTCACGGATCTCATTTCTAAAATCATGGAGCGGCGGGGGGTCGTTGGCCGGATATTTTCCGGAGCGAAGCCGGTCGGCTGAGATCCCCCTTTGTGTGCAATCGCTAGGGCCGGGGGACCTGACAAGCTGTGCGATAGCCGCAAGGAATTCGTGCTTGACGCGGGCGTCGCGGAGAGTTCGGCGCCCGATCTGCAGCGCCATTTGGCTGATCGCCGCTGGAATGTGGATGACTTGTGCTGCCGCGTAAACGCTCGGGCTGTTGTTGTCAATCGGGGATGGGCGCTGAGCGCGGGCTGTTTCACATGTGCAGGCAAATTCGATTGGTGCTTGGATCGCGGCAGAACGAAGCCGCTCGGTGTGGATCATGCTCCACGTTTTCTGATCCAGTGAGGAAAGAGCGGGTCGAGGAAGAAGTAATTACCTTTATAGCGATCGAGAATGTCTCTGGAATCGAGGGATTGTAGGGCCTTTTGCACGGTGGATGCGGGGCCGAGGCGGAATTGGTCGCGCACATGTTGCGCATAAATTTCCGAAGGGCCGCGACTGGCAAGAGCCTGAAGGGCCGCGCGCTGGCGGGCGGAAAGGTGCTCCCAGAGAAGTTCGTAGTAAGCGGATTGGCTTGTGACCAGCGCGGCGACGACCGAATGCACGTCGGATCGATCAAGCCGGCGCTTATCTTTGAGCTCCGCGTGGTCCCAGAGTTCGTGCGCGATCCGCTGCACGTCGTAGGGAATGAGGTCGGCGGCTGCGAGCATGGTTTCCATCGCCGCGTCGTCGAGCGTTCTGCCGCGTTTGCGAAATTGGCGGGCGATGAACTCCTTCCAGTCGGCGGCGGCGATTTTATCGAGAAACATCTGCGGACCGGCTTTATGGAACGGCCTGCGGGAGGAAAGCATCTCCTGCATCAATGACGGCTGGGAACCGGCGAAGACGTAACCCACCTCCCGCTGCTGCTGAACCTGATTGCGCAAGACATTTTCCACAGAGCCGCCGTTGAATTGAGCAATCTGCTGGAATTCGTCGAGGCAGATCGCCATGCGGAAACCCGCGTTGCGGGCCAGTTCGCCAGGGAGCGCGAAAACATCGGGGGCGACCGGGCCGGGATCGTAAGTCGATCCCCGGCCCAGGGAAACGCTGACTTCGCCGGTGTTCATGTTGTAGTTGAGCTCGGGTTTCACCTGGCGGGCAAAGCGCGTAGCCCAATTTTTGACGCGCTCCCAGGGGCCGGCGGCGCGCAGCGCTTTTTCAGCGAATTTCTCGAGGAATTGCGCGTAGCTGGAGTAGCTGCTGACGGTAAGGCTGACGGTGCGGATGTGGCGCTTTTGCAGCTTGAGCAGGGCCACGGAGACCAGGGAGCTCTTGCCGAAGCGCCGCGGAGACAGCAGGAAGACCTTTTGCCCGTCGGCCAGATCGCGGACCAGCTGGTTGAGCTCGTCGGCGCGGTTGACGAAATTGGCGTCGTCGACGATTTCGCCAAAGACGAAGGGGTTTTCCGGAAATACGCTCATACGCCCATAAGCGTAACGCTAAATAGCATAATCAATCAAGAGGATTACGTCAGAAGGCGTTACGCTTAATAGCATAATAGAGGCCGGCGGGAAAAACGGCAGGCGCGCCTTCCGGGGGGGGGGCGAGAAAGTCCCGGGAAACCCGGCGAATCGTATTACGCTAAAAAGCGTTATGCTAAATAGCGTAATATCCGTTGCGCGGACTGGAGGCGCCGGCGCGCGCAGGATCGGCAGATCAAAAGAAGGCCGTCACGGACCGGCCTGCGTCTCCAGATCGTGACCTGATAGAAAACAATCGGGCGCATCACCGGCGCTCAAGGGAACCGGGGAATCGCCAGATGGATCTGGAAGGGTAGAATCGGACACAAGATGAATCTCAGAAATCTTTGCATACGGAGCGCCGCCCGCAAACCGGGATCACGGTTGCGCGGCTTGCGGCCGGCGGCGCCAATTGCTTTTGCAGCCTCCAGCGTAGCCCTGGCGGCTTGGCTGGCTTTTTTGCCGGGCGGGATAGAGGCCCAGGCGCCGGCGCCTTTGCCCGTGGCCATCGTGGGCCTGGTGCATGGACATGTGGAAGGTTTCCTGAACGCGTTGCCCAATCACCACGGCGTGGAATTGGTGGGCATCGCGGAGCCGGATCGCGCCCTGGAGACGAAGTATGCGCAGAAGTACGGGCTGCCCGAGAGCCTGTTTTTCACCAATGCAGACGCGATGATCGAGGCGCGTCATCCGCAGGCCCTGCTGGTGTACACCTCGATTGCCGACCACCGCAAGGCAATCGAAACGGCAGCCGCGCACGGGATTTCCGTGATGGTGGAGAAGCCGCTGACCATATCGTTCGCGGATGCGCTGGCGATCCGCAACCTGGCGCGCGAACGCCACATCCATGTGCTGGTGAACTATGAGACCACGTGGTACGCCAGCAACCGCTTTGCCTACGACGAGCTCGCGAGCGGGCGGCTGGGGGCCATCCGGCGGGTGGTCGTGGAGGACGGCCACCAGGGACCGAAAGAGATTGGTGTGCCGCCGGAATTTCTGCGCTGGCTCACTGATCCGGCCCAGAACGGCGCCGGCGCTCTCTACGATTTCGGTTGCTACGGCGTGGACCTGATGACCTGGCTGATGCGTGGGCAGGCTCCGCTGACCGTCACCGCGGTGGTGAATCACGACAAGCCTGCAGTTTATCCTCACGTGGACGACGACGCCACCATCCTACTCGCCTATCCAGGCGCGCAAGCGGTGATCCAGGCCTCATGGAACTGGCCCTTCGGCCGCAAGGATATGGAAGTCTACGGCGCTACCGGCTACGCCATCACGGTGGGCGCCGGGCAGGTGCGCGTGCGCCACCAGAACGATGCGCAGGAGCAAGTGGTGACGCCTCCGCCGCTGAGCCCGCCGGAGAACGACTCGTTGAACTACCTGGCTGCCGTGCTTGCGGGGAAAGTGGAGGACAAGGGCGACTTGAGCGCGCTGGACACGAACGTGACGGTGATGCAGATTTTGGATGCGGCGCGGGAATCGGCGCGCACCGGAAGGACGATGCGGTTAGGGCCATTGCCGCAGCAGTAAAGCGGCGGAAGGGTTCATGGTGGTTCTTCGCATCCCCGCCCGCAGTCCGGAAATGGCCTCCAAGTTGCCGGCTCCGCGCCTCGTGTCGCCGGTCAAGACCGGAGTGTGGTGAGCGGCTACTTCAGAGAACCGCTCACCGGCTCGATAGACGGATTGGGTGTGCCGGTCCAGCGGAACCGAAATGTCCGCCCTTTGCGAACGTGGGCCACGAGCGCCGGCCGGAAGCAGACAAGACAAACCCCTCCAATATGGCGCACGCTCGGATAAACCAGCCCGAGAGATCCAACTAGGAAGAGAGTTTGACCCAGAGTTTGAGAGACCTTGTAACTGGCCGGATCGAGCGCCGCAGCGAATTTCTGGCTGGTCCGTAAGTCGTGAAACTGACCTATAAAATCGGCGAGGTATTCGTCGCAGGTTATCTCATCCTTGAACTTTCCAACCTCTGCGAGCGAGACGGTCGCGTGGTATATGACTTCCGCTTGGGCCGTCTGAATGCTCTTCGCAGCGTACCAGGCGCCGCGAAACGGGCCGCTGAACCGTGTTCCGGCCGGGTGGGCGTGAGTAAATGCTGCGTTGATGACGCTCGCATACGGAACGTTTACCACCAGCTCTTGTGGGCCGATTCCAGGAAGCAAGCCAAGTTCAGCTTCCAGCCGTTCGTTGGTCCGGTTTTCTGTCTGAAAAAGATCTCTGAGGACGTCTACATCGGGAGCCAGCCGGGTAAGCACGCTCTCTTCTCTTGGACTGTACTTGGACTGAATGAGTCGGCGTGTGTCCTTGAATGCGATCGCAGAAAGAAGCGGGAGAGCATTTGCCCTGCCGCTTGGTTGATTTTCGAAATTGATCCTTGGCGCCAGCCTACACTCCTCCACGTCGGGCGTCCAACAGGCGGCGGACATTCTGCAATGCCGGCAAGCCTCCGTCGATCATGTATCGCAAAGGAGTCTTCCCACCGAACATGGAATTGCTGTTCGGAAGCTGCACCCATTCATCGGCAAGCTCCTGGCCGTGCAAAATGTTAATTGCCTTGAAAATCCCCAGAAGGTACGAGATGCGGAACATCCGGTCCACGTCCAGAACCTTACTCTTCGGATTCTTCTTCATCTCGTAGAACGGCCCATTCGAGATACCGCCCAGCAGCATCCTGGCATCCTCATCACGCACCTTCCAAATCTCCATCATCTTCAGGAATCCGGTGAGGGCAGATCCGCTGAGGCGCTTACGCTCCTCGGCCGAATTGAAATCGACAAGTGGTTCCGGGGTATACCGGGTTTCTGGGTAGCTGAGAACGGTTGCCATAACCAATCTCCCAATAAGGAGATTATATACTCCTGTTTTGGATTGTAAAGACCAAAATCGTTGCAAGCCCCGGTCGATGCAGGCAAGCAGGAGCCCGTCGCTCCCCGCCCCAAAGTGAATAACCGGCTCCAAGTTCAGGTTCTCTCCTTACGCCCTGCAGCCGCTCCATGCTGCGCACGCCATTTGGGGCTGAAAACCCCACGCTGACCGCCGGCTATCTTCCCATTGACACATTCGCCCGCGGGTCCCGGCTTTACCACTCACACAAATAAGCTACGCTGGGGCTGTGCCTATGAAATAAAGATCTTTTTGCGGAGGATTTCCGCCTTGCCAACACTCTTTGAGGGCATGCGACCGTTCCGGCGAGCCAGCGCTCTACGCGACGTCCGCGCCGGGATTGTGCTGACGGCCATGAACATTCCCCAGGTCCTGGGTTATACGCGGATCGCGGGAATGCCCGTGGTCACCGGCCTCTACACGCTGCTCGCGCCGCTCTCCGCCTTTGCCGTCGCGGGCTCATCCCGGTATCTCGTGGTTTCGGCCGATTCGGCCACGGCGGCGATTCTTGCCGGCGGCCTCGCTGGCATGGCCCCGGCGGCAAGCGCAAAGTATGTCGTATTGGCTGGCTGGGTGGCGCTGCTGACGGCGGGATTCCTGTTGCTGGGACGCCTCTTCAAACTGGGTTTTGTCGCCGACTTCCTGTCCCAGACGGTGCTGGTCGGGTTTTTGACGGGAGTGGGCTTTCAAGTGGGAATCGCCGTCCTCGGAGAAACCATCGGCCTCCAGGTTCACTCGCGCAGAACGGTCATGCAGTTTATCGAAGTCTGTCGCGGATTGCCTTCCGTCCATCTGCCCACACTGCTCGTTTCCATTTCTGTGCTGGTGGTCGCCGCGGGGCTGAATCGCTTCGCGCCCAAGGCGC
>JASHTU010000188.1 GCA_030040395.1 Acidobacteriaceae bacterium | reverse complement strand
TCACCGGCAGCGGCAGCGTGCTGTTTGCGTGGGCTTTGCCGGAAAACGGGAACGCGACGCGGTAATTCCGCGGCGTCCCTCATCAGCAGTCACAGCGTCTCCATTTCGCGGTTGACCGACAGCAGAGCTGCAAGTGGACGCTTTTCGCTACGGGTCGAATCTAAAGCACTTCTCCTTCAAATGTAGCCGTTGCAATCTCAATCGAAGGTGGCGATTCTTTGAAGGAATCGACCAATGAGTTCCCGGCTTCGGTGTACAGCAGAAGGAGAAGCGCTCTATGGCCAGCCCGGATGCAACGACTTCTGGCCATGCCGCGGGCGCGGCCGCGTTGTTCACTTTGCCGCCACTCCGTTTCGCCGTCGCGCAGCCGGTGTGCGGCGCGCAGGCAACGAACCCCGCGGGAAGTCTGTGGACCTGCGGACGACAAGCCGGGTGGCAATGGGCCACTCTCTTTGTGCGGCTTTGGGGTGGTTGGGCTCAATGCCGGCGCGCAGACCCTGGACCGCAGCCGCGGCCAGTTCCCGGCACGACATCTGCACTGTGGTCAGCGGCGGCAGCATGAATTGCGCAAGATGAATATCGTCGAAGCCCACCACCGAAATGTCCCTGGGAACCTGGTGGGTGGTTTCATCCAGCGCATGCAGAACGCCGATGGCGGTCATATCGTTGGAGCAGATCACGGCGGTGGGCAACTCGGCTAGCGCGAGCAGACGCTCCATAGCGGCTTTGCCGCCCTCCATGGTGTGATCGCCCTCGACAATGGAGGCATCCGGAACGTTGAGTCCCAGCTCGGCCATCGATTTGCGGAAGGCGTCACGGCGCGTCACGGCGGTGCGCATCCGCAATGGGCCGCTGATGAAAGCGATCTGGCGATGACCGAGGGCGGCGAGATGCTGCACGGCTTCGCGAATTCCCTGAGCGTAATTCACCTTGAGCACGCGGATGTTGGGGAGTTCGGGACCGGCGTCCACAAACACCAGAGGAAACTCATGCTCCACGAGTTTCTGCACCTGCTCCTCTTCAATGCCGAAGGTCATCACGGCAACGCCGTCGACGCTTCGCTGCAGCATGCGCTGGATCAGCGACTCCGTGCGCACCGGATCGTAGTTCGTTGAGCCGATCATCACCTCGTAACCCTGGGCTACGGCCAGGTTCTCAAACTCCTGAACCAGCTCAGGGAAAAACGGATTGGTGATTTCGGAGACAATCAGCCCCAGAATGCGGCTGCGCCCCGAAACCAGCGCCCGCGCCTGCGTGTTGGGCACGTAGCCCACCTCTGCGACGGCCTTCCACACCCGCTTGGCCAAATCCGGGTCGACGCTGGAAATGCCGTTCACCGTGCGCGAAACCGTGGCGATGGAAACGCGGGCGCGACGCGCCACCTCGCGAATGCTCACCGCGGCGCGCCGCCGGTTTGAAGGCGCTTTTTTTTTGGGGCTCATAGGCAAAACGCATTATACGCTTTCCGGCTGTTTCTCAAGCGCGCAGGTGCGGCGCGCTGGGCAGATGGCAGCCGGCGCACGCAGGCCAGACCGGGCGGCGGCCGGAAAGGCCGGAAAACGTTTGCGCAGCGTTTTCCAGGGACGCGCGCGTGTCTTTTTCACTTCTCCGGCAAGAGTCTATGGAGGGAGAGAAGCGACCGCGGCAACATGGCGACGCGCGAAGGCGATGGTGCAAGGGGCGCTTTTGCTCAAGAAACGCCAACCCGGCACGAGGCCGGAAACTCAATAGGAACGCGAGAAATTGCGGTGGGCAGGAGCTAAGAAGGGACAAGCGCTCGTTTGGGGAGCGCTTTTCCTTCACACCGGCGGGAACTTACCGAGGCGTTGGAATGTTTCGATGGAAAAACTTCCCGATCGTCGCCCCCGCTCTTCTTTCGCAATGCAGGGCCAGTCAGGCGCTTCGCATCAATCGGCTTTTCCTATCGCACCGGCAGTTTTCGGGCAAAGCGACCTAACCGCATTGAGAAGCGGAACGGGGTCTGGGAAAACCTCGCAATCGACATCGTAGAGGCGTTCCTGCCAGGACTGAATGGCATGCACCCGCAAGACGCGAATACTCGCGTTTGTGCGCCGCAGCGTTTCCGTCAGCCGCGCCCCCTGGTCCGCGTCCACAGAGTGGCAAAGGACGGCGATTTCAAAGGATTGCAGCTTCGCGGCCTCCAGCGGCGTATGGCTGGAAACCGACTCGACTGCGTAGCCCTCGCTTTCCAAAACCAAATGCCGCGAGTAGCGCAAGGCATCGTCGTCGCAGATGGAGAGGATCCTTACCGGATGGTCTCTCATGGCAGGATTCCCGGCGCCTTGAGCAAGACCGACCGCGTCTTTAGCCATCCCGATGACGAAGGTAGTGAAAAGGTCGCCGTGCGCCGACGTGAATCGGCGCGCGGCGAGCTTTTGGGCGACGGGGAAGGCCGCGGGATCTCTTGGATGGCGCTGCTCGGTTGCCGAGGTTCCAAGGCGCGGTGAATGATCACCAACAGTTCTGGAAGCAGGAGCGGCTTGCTTACGGACTTCCAGCCCCGGTGCTCGATACGGAGCAGCGTGTCGTGGTCGGGGTTCGGTCCGACGATCAGAATCACAGGCAGATCGGGGCGGGACTCCGTGAGTTGGCTGGCCAGCAACAAGCCGGCCGGGACTCCCAAGGCATGCATGTCGATGAGAGCCAAACTTATGTTCGCAACACGAAAGAACCTCGGGAGCGCCTGGCCGGGCTCGGCGCAACTCAGCACCCCGTAGCCGACATGCTCCAGATAAGCTCGCATCATCGACCGGAAATAATCGTCGTTGCTGACGAAAAGAACGGTTTCCAAAGCGGAATCGCGGCCCGTTTCCAGGAATTCCTGCGACGGCCCACATGCGGCCAAGCGCGCCTGGGGGTGGGCTGACGGCTGAGCCTGTCGAGCCGCCCTGCCCTGATCTGCTCCGTTATTGCCGTGATTCTGGCCGGTTTTACCAGTGCTTGAACGGAGGGAAGAGGAAATCTCGATCACAGTGCCATTGAGCCTTTTCATTCGGCGCCTTCTTCCAGGACTGGGAAGCGCAAAGCAAGAAGTTTTTCCGCGCAGTGTAATGCTGCCGCGTCTTTCGCTCTTGTACTTTCAACAGAGTAATGACAAGTGGCGGAAATTGGAAACTAGGAATACTCCCAGTTTCTTTGCTAAGCGCCTCAAAAGGTTATGTAGATTTTTTGTCGCGGGCGAGAGCCGCCTTGGCGCGTGGACAATTCTCCGCCATCGCGATGGCCTATTTTGACTACTGCGAGAGGCTGAATCGTTTGCTCTAGATAAATCGATTTATTTAGGCGCAATCGTTTGATTGCGGGAGAAAATGGGCCACTTAAAGAAATCGGGACCCGTTGGGAAATCGAGCCGTCTTATTGGTTGACAATCCCTCTACTCAACGCATACCGCGTCAGCTCGGCCGTGGTGCGCACGCCCAGCTCGTCCATTAGATTATTGCGGTGGAACTCCACCGTCTTCGGCGAGATGCTCAACGCCGCCGCAATCTCCTTGTTCGACTTCCCCTCCGCCACCAGTTGCAACACCTCGCGTTGCCGCGGCGTCAACTGCGACCCGAACATGCCCGCGGGATTCTTCCGGGCGTCGAGGCCAGCAAGCTGCGCCGCGTCCTGGCCCGCCAGCGGCGTGACATAGAAGTGGTCGCGCAAGGCCATGCGGATGGCTTCAACCAGCTCTTTGGCAGCCGATTGTTTGGCCACGTAGGCCTTAGCGCCGGCGCTGAATGCAGCGTGCAAATACGCCGGATCGAGTTGCTGCGTGACAAAAACGATCTTGATCGAAGGCAGCGTATTGTTCAAGCGGCGCGCGGTTTCGATTCCGTTTATCTCGGGCATGCCCACGTCGAGGAGAATCACGTCCGGTTTGAGCCGCTCCGCTTCGGCCAGCGCTTCCCGCCCGTTGGCGACTGCGCCCACGATTTCGAATTCGTTGGTGAGCAGACGCGACAGGCCCTCGACCATCAACGCGTGATCGTCGGCGATGAGAATGCGCTTCAACATCGTACTCACCGGACACTGTTGTCAAACCGTGGTTGGGAAACGTCGCTTAGAGCTGCCCCCATGGCAAAACCCTTGCGGTTGGATGCGCGGCACGGCTCCCAGGCCACCCGCGATCCCATTTTCGTCCGCGTTTGTTCCGCCGCATTGCGTCTCAGGTCCCTTATGATTCACGGCGTCTTGTGGGCATGGCGTTCCTTCGGGATTGAGCCCAGCATATACCCAATTTCGATCGACGATTAATTCGCCTGCCGCCGCGCCTCCGCCGGCGGCATACCGGGAGATGCAGGCGATTGAGCCGGGTTGTGCGGCGAGGGGATGGCTGGAAACGCGCACGCCGGCCGCGGCGAGGAGGGCGCTGCGGGCGCAAAGGGGTGTGGGGGAAGCAGTTTCCTGATTGGGCAGGGCGGGAGCAAATTCAGTCGCTACACACATTTGCGCTATTTATGATCAAAACGATCATTTTTGTTGACAATATGATCATTTTGGAATATTGTGGCTGATCGATGGGGAAATGCCTTGTTTGCCGTTCCGCGGGTGACCGAAGGAGCGCAGCTGGGCGTGACAAGCTTTTTCGAATCTCTGACTGCAACCGGAATACTCCGCCAACGGAGTCGCCGGTAAGGATTTCTATCGCTCCAACAACTTAACGGAGGCCTCGAATGAAAACTCATAGGTTCTGCATGTTTCTGGGCTGCGCGCTGGCTGCGCTGGGTTGCATCGGCGTGGCTCGGGCACAGACCGTAACCGGCGCCATTACCGGTGAAGTGACCGACCCGAGCGGGGCTGTGGTTGCCGGCGCCCAGGTAGTGGCCCACAATCTCGACACCAATGTGGACACGCCCACGACGACCAATGCGGAGGGTGTTTACCGCATCGATTTTCTGCCCATCGGCCACTATCAGGTGACGGTGGAAGCCAGCGGTTTTGAGAAGACCACACTCCCGCCCTTCAGTTTGGAGGTGCTGCAGATTGCGGATTTCAACGTGAAGCTCGTGGTGGGCAGCACCGCGACCACGGTCAGCGTCTCAGCAGCGGCCCCCATTCTGGACACGGACAATCTGACCCTGGGGAGCACGTTCACTTCCAACGTGATTCAGAATTTTCCCTTGAACGGGCTGGATTTCTCCGCACTCACGCTCTATCTGCCAGGCGCCGTGGACACAGCGGGAACCTCAGGAACCACGAGCTTTGAGCGCAGCACCTTTTTCACCGATACCCCGAACTTCAACGGCAATCGCGCCCAAGCCAATAACTACACCCTCGACGGCATCGACATGAACGAAACCTACAACAACCTGATTTCCTATAGCCCGGCCCCGCAGGCTCTCCAGGAGATCAAGGTGATCACGGCCGACTCGCCGACTGATTACGGAAACGTGAACGGCGCGGGCGTGGTGAGCGTGCTCAAGAGCGGGACCAACCACTTCCACGGCTCCGCCTACGGCTTTGTGCAGGATTACCGGTTTGACGCCAACTCCTACTCGAACGGGCAATCCACGCCACCAAAGTCGATCAGTCCGTTTTCGTTTGACCAGTTCGGCGGCCAGATCGGCGGGCCCATCTTCCGCAACAAACTGTTTTTCTTCGGCGATTATCTAGGCTCGCGCTGGCATCAGGGCGGGCTGGGATCGGCGAGTGTGATTCCGGACGCCATGCGCAACGGCGATTTTTCCGTGCTGCTCACCGGCTCCAATAAAATCCAGCTTTACGATCCGGAGAACAACTTCGCCCCGTACAACAACAATCAGGGCGTGCCGATCGTCAACCCCGTCGCCAAATTCCTGTTTTCGAATCCCAAGTTTTATCCCGATTGCGGCGGCTCGAATCCGGTGACGCCAGCCAACGGAAAATGCGTGCCACCCCTGGATGGGATCGCCGACAACAACTACGAGGCGCCGTATGTGAATTACAAGGGCAACGACCAGGGTGACGTGAAGCTTGAATACGACATGCGCGCCAACGACAAGATCACGGGATTCTACTCGATCTCGCACGCCTATGACGGTTCCACGCCGGTGCTGGCCATCAGCTTTCCGGGCGTGGATCTGTTCCCCACCTGGATCGTGGGCACGAACTGGGTGCACATGTTCTCGTCTTCGCTGGTCAATTCCGCGCGGGCCGGCTTTACGCGCACCGATTGGAACCAGGGCTTTCCGCTCGACCCCACCGGCGCTTTCGGAACCGGCGGCAACGCCAAGGTGGGCATTGCGTTTCCCAACCAGAGATTCAACGGCTTCAGTAACCAGAGCATCAATAACGGCATCAGCAGCGTGGGCACTTCGGCATACGATGGCGGGGTCATCGACAACACTTACAGCTACAGCGACAACCTGACCTGGCAGCGTGGTCTTCACTTCCTGAGCATGGGCATGCAGGCCATCCGTTACCAGAACAATTACCCCACCGGCAACAACGACGGCTATCTCGGCTCTATGAATTACACCGGGGCGTTCACAGCAAATCCTTCTCCTACGGTCGCCAATGCCGGGGGGTATGGAGCGGCGGACTTTGTGCTGGACCGCGTGCAGGGGGTGGGCGTGACGCTGGGCAGCGTCAACGTTGGCCAGCGGCAATGGCGCGTGGCGGGCTTTGTACAGGACAATTACAAGATCACTCCCCGTCTGACGCTGATCTTCGGCCTCCGCTATGAATACGATGAGCCGTGGATCGAGCAGAACAACAAGACTGGCACCATCAACCTGACGACGGGACAGATCCTCTATGCCGGGCAGACGCCTGCGGGCGCGCCGCCCCAGACGGGCATCTGCAGTAACCGCGCCTGCTACCAACCGAACTTCCGCCAGTGGATGCCGCACCTGGGCTTTGCCTATCAGATCAATGACCGCGCCGTGATCCGCGGCGGCTATGGCGCCACCAGCTTCTTTGAAGGCAACTCCTACAACCAGCGCCTGACGGCCATCGCGCCCTTTATCCAGGCGGTCAATATCCAAGTCGATTCGCCGGCGCCCGGCCAAGTGACCGTGCCGCGCACCGCCGAGGAAGGCTTTACCGGCGGCACGACCAGCTACAGCGGCTCATCGTATTTCAATGTCTATCCGCAGAACATCGAGCCGGCTTACGTGCAGGAATGGAATCTGACCGCCGAGTACGCGCTTACGCACACCGCCGCGCTGCAGGTGGGTTATCTTGGCGAGCAGGGCCAGCACGTTGAAGACTACGGCAATGTGAACGCGCCCTTGAACAATGCGGATCCGACCTCCGCCCCCTACTATAACAACCAGTACATCGGGGTCGCCGGCGTGGATACGCTCAATCCCATGACGCCGGTGGGGGTAGGCCCCGGCACGCTGATGATCACCGAGTCGCGCGCCATGATGAACTACAACGCGCTGCAAGCCGTGCTGCGCCAGCATGCGACTCATGGCCTGGAATTCACCGTCAACTACACCTACGGCAGGGCCATGACCAACAGCTTGGGCAACTATTTCCTGAACGTGAATGGATTCAGCGGAGAGTTTCAGGACTACTACAACAGCGCAGCCGACTACGGGCCGGCAGGCTACGATGTGCGGCATGACTTTTCGGCCACCGGAGTTTATGCGCTACCCGTCGGCCGCGGCCAGGAATTCCTGTCCGGAAGCAACCGGGGCTTGGATGAGGTGGTGGGTGGATGGAAGCTCTCCACGGCCATTCTGGGCTATTCGGGCTTTCCCGAGACCATCACTGGCCCCAACAACAATTCGGAGAGCATTTCCGGCGTCTACCGAGTGAACCAGTACCGCAAACTTCGCCTGGTCAATCGCAGCAACGCGAACTGGTTTGGCACGGATCCCTCGGCATCGCCCTGCACCACGGCCGGCGCCGATAACGGCGTATGCGCTTTTGGCGTGCCCGCGCCGAACGCCTTCGGCAGCGAAAGCAATGGCGCCGTGCGGGGCCCCGGCTACTTCAACACCGACCTATCGGCGTTCAAGGACTTCCACCTATTTGAGAGTCACACGGTGGGTTTCCGCTTTGACGCATTCAACGCCTTCAACATTGTGAGCTATGGCAATCCCGACACCGGCATCCAGGACCCTCTGTTCGGCAACGTTTCGCTGCAAGGCCCGCGTTCGACCGAGCGTCGTCTGCAGTTCTCTGCGCACTACGATTTCTAGCCGCCGCGCGTGCGCGGGCAAGGATTTTTCGTTCCGCAATGCTCCCGCCGCCGCATGGCCGGCGGGATGAAATCCGGGGCTTGGAAATTGGGACTTGGCGAACATGGTGCTTGAGATTTGTGTGGACTCGGTGGAATCGGCTTTGGCGGCGCAGGCGGGCGGGGCCGAGCGCGTGGAACTCTGCTCTGCGCTGCGCGAGGGGGGAATCACGCCGAGCAGCGGCCTGCTGCGGGCCGTGCGCGCGGCGGTGGGTATTGATGTTTTCATGATGGTGCGCCCGCGCGGGGACGATTTTTGCTATACCGCGCATGAGTTCGAGGTGATGCTCGAAGATGTGCAGGAGGCGCGCGCCTTGGGCGCCAACGGCGTGGTCCTGGGCGTGCTGACTCCCGACGGGCGCGTGGACGTGGAGCGCACCCGTGCGCTGGTGGCTGCCGCGCGCCCCATGCAGGTAACCTTTCATCGCGCCTTCGATGTTTCCGCCGGACTCGATGACGCGCTGGAGGACGTCATCGCCAGCGGCGCTGATCGCATTCTCACCTCCGGGGGCGCCGCCGACGGCGTGCGCGGCGCGGCGTGCATTGCGCGCCTGGTGAGGCGAGCCCAGGGCCGTATCACGCTTATGGGGGCGGGCAGAATTCGGGCCGGGAACGTGTGTGAGTTCCTTCAAGCCTCGGGCGTGACCGAGATTCACGCCGCCTTGCGGACCCGCGTTCCAAGCCCGGTGCGTTACTGGAACCACGCCGTCACGCTGGGCTCCGATCCCGAGCGGCTGCTGCGCTATGCGGTGCGCGAAGAGCATGTGCGCCGACTGCGCGGGGCCATGGAAGCGGCTGGGGAAAGGAGCCGGGTTCCCGTGCAATGACCGGGAACCGTCGGCATGCCGACGAGCGCAAAGCATGTCATCGAAAACCGATAAACGAGCCAAGGATATTCTGCGGCTGCTGCTGCGCCACGGCAAAACCTCGGTCGACGACCTGACCGCCGAACTGACGGCCTCGCCGGCCAGCATTCGCCGCGATCTGACGCGTCTTGAACAGCAAGGCCTGGTGTATCGCACGCACGGCGGCGCCATGCTCACCGGCAAAGCGGTCTATGAACCGTTTCGCTTTGACGCCTCGTTTCACGTGCGCGAAGAGCGCTTCGCCGGCGAAAAGCAGCGCATCGCCCACGCCGCCGCGGCGCTGGTCAAGGAGCAGGAGACCATCGGCCTCTCCGCCGGCACCACCACCACCTCAATTGCCCGCCAGCTTCTGCATCGCCGGGGCATCCACATCATCACCAACGCGGTGAACATCGGCATGGAGCTGAGCTCGGTGACGGCGCTCGAAACCACGCTGACCGGCGGCTCGATGCGCTGGGCTGGAGCCTATTCGCTGGTGGGTCCGGCGGCTCTCGAGACGCTCAACATGTTTGTGATGGATCGCCTCTTTCTGAGTGTGACCGGAATGGACCCCGAGCACGGCGCGACGATCATTGAACCCGAGGAGGCGGCCGTTTTTCGGGAGATGGTCCGCCAGGCGCGCGAGGTGATCGTGGTGGCCGATTCGAGCAAGCTGGGCATGGTGAGTCGCGCCGTCATCTGCCCGCCGCGGGACATCGATTTGCTGATTACCGACGACGGCATTTCGGAAGAAGCCGCGCATGCCTTTGCCGCCTGCGGCATTCGCGTGCTCGCGGTTTGACACCGGTTCCGCGCCCTTAAGGCTTCCGTGCGGCAGAGCGACCTCCGCCGCGCGGCGAGCTCTAGTCGCTTTTGCCGTTATCGACGTTTGGCAACTGCAACGACACCAACGCGAAGCGCGTCTGGCCTGCCGGCGAGCTTTCAAATGCAACAATGTGCTGACGCCGCTCGGAACCCGCTTTCAATTCAAAGCCGCCCGAATCGGTGTTGAAGTTTCCGCTGTTGACCTTCATTTGGGGGTGGTGGCCGTGGTCGGCGCAGGTCAGCCCCTCCGAGGTCGTTGTTGGCGCGCCCACCGGCGCATGGTCCTGGCAGGCAATCACATCGCCGTAGCGCCGCAGGGCCTTCTTATAAAATGCGACCACCTTGTCCTGGCTGTCAGAAGAGGAGAAGTTCACCACCTGCACCCGCAGCTCCCACTCGCCGAAGCCCATGTGCACATCGGCGGACTTCTCCTTTTGGTTGTCCGCCGCTATCTTCGCACCGGGGTAGACGGGCAGGCCCAAGTCGGCGGCCGTGGTCTGATCGGTGTTGACGTGAACGCCGCCAAAGGGTGTTTCGACTTGGACATTTTTGTCGTCGCCGTTGGGGCCCTTGTCCACCTGCACCCGGCAGCCGGCAAAGCCGCCGGCCAAAGCCAAAGCGGCAAGCAAGCCGATGGCGGCGAAGGCCCTCCTCGGCTTTTGACTCCCTCTCGAGCACCGCATATTACTCATCGTCCTCTTGGCCGGGTATACGGCAAAAGGAGCGGATTGGTTCCCGGAATCGAGCCGGCTTCAATGGGCTGAGGGGCCTTTGTCTTCCTTGCTGCTCGTCCCCCAGAGAATGCAAACAGCGAAGACAGCGATAACGGCGGGGACGACAAAAAACGGGGAATAGATATTCATGCGCAGGCTCCTTGCTTAGAACAGGGTACCAAAAGACCCGTTGACCGA
>JASHTU010000187.1 GCA_030040395.1 Acidobacteriaceae bacterium | reverse complement strand
GCCGCCGAGGGCGGTGTGCTTGGGCTGGAAGCTCCAGGGGATGAAGGCGGTGAAGCCGCCGGTTTCTTCCTGCAGGTTGCGGACGACTTCGAAGTGGTTGATGCGCTGGTCGAAGGTTTCGCCGACGCCGAACATCATGGTTGCAGTGGTGCGCATGCCGAGCTGGTGGGCGGTGTGGTGGACGCTGACCCAATCTTCGGTGTTGCACTTGAGGCGCGCGATACGGTAGCGGACTTCGTCGTCGAGAATCTCGGCGCCCCCGCCGGGGATGGAGTCGAGGCCGGCGTCGCGCAGGCGGGCAATGGTGTCGCGGAGGGTGAGGCCGGAGTACTCAGCGATGGCCAGCACTTCGGAGGCCGAGAGGCAGTGCAGCCAGATCTTCGGGAAGCGCTGCTTGATGCCGCGGAAGAGTTGTTCGAACCAGTCGATCTTGAGATCGGGATGGATGCCGCCCTGCATGAGCACGCCGGTGCCACCCATTTCTTCGGTTTCGGCGATTTTCTCGCAGATTTTCTCGAAATCGAGGAGGTAGCCCTCGTCGGAGCGGGGGTCGTGCTTGCCGGGACGGGGCAAGGGGCGGTAGAAAGCGCAGAAGGTGCAGTACTCGGTGCAGAAATTGGTGTAGTTGATGTTGCGATCGATGATGTACGTGACCACGCCCTCGGGGTGGAGGCGGCGGCGGACGGCGTCGGCCTCAAATCCCAGACCGATGAGGTCGGAAGAGCAGAAGTAATCGAGAGCCTGCTGGCGCGTGATCGGCATAAGTCATTCTAGCAATTCAGGAAGAGCGAATCAGGGATGCGCGGGGGTCCGACCGTCGCCGTCGCCGAAAGTCCGGATAAGAAAGATGCCTCGCGTGCGCAGCGGACGGCCTTGCGTGCGCGCCAGGTTGGATGCGGTCGAAACGCCACTGAAGAGAATGAAAAAGTCGAGAAAGGCCCGCAAGGGGTCTTTACTATTTGCATTGGACATTCGGGGAAAGACCTCGCGCAGGGTGTAAACTCCCGTACACACCCGTCCGAGGTAGTGTA
This sequence comes from Acidobacteriaceae bacterium, assembly GCA_030040395.1. Lineage (GTDB taxonomy): Bacteria > Acidobacteriota > Terriglobia > Terriglobales > Acidobacteriaceae > Telmatobacter. The sequence continues at coordinate 2,129 of JASHTU010000187.1, read as the reverse complement.
CAGTTATTGGACATGTCCCATTTGTTTACAGTTGCGATTATTTTTCACTATACGATTGCTTGCCGGAGGCCGCCATCCCCAATTGGTTGTAGCTGGGCGAATACCGGCGCGAGGAGCCGGAGAGGATGATGGGCGCCGGGGATGCGCGCCCGGCGGGGCTGGAATTCGCTGATTTGAATCACCTTGAGTTGGGGGCGAGACCGGCCCAACCTGTCGCTGGCGCAAGAGGGATTGGCCGGTTTTTCGGCTCGCGCTCTGATGCAGCCTCCGCTTCGCGATTGGAGATCGAGCCGACGCCGTCCTGCCTACGGATTCTTGCGCTTCAAATCATGAACAAAAGGTTTCCACAGGTTTTCCGAGCCACTCTTGGGTTGGATTTGCCGGCATGACCTGTACTTTTCAGTTACCCCTCTCCCCTACCCCCTACCTCTTTTGGGGTTAAGTGGTTTGTTTGCAATCAGTTATACTATTTAGTACTGGGTCTAAATTATTGATAATAAAGGAGTTAGATCATAAAATCTTCAATAATAAGGACTTACGGCCATTTTTCGGGTGTTTTGCCCCGCTTTTGGTGCAGTCCCAGGCAGAGGCGCCTGCGAAGGACCAGAAAGCAGGCGGCAAACAGCAGGCGGCCCGGGGATGGCGGCCATGCCTAGCCGCCGCTCCCGGGCCACCCCCGCTTCGAAACGGGATCACGCAGTTTTGCTACCTAACACCATTTTAGCGATTTGGCGGAAATAACCGGCAAGGTTGGGAAGAAAAATGATCTGTTTGGAATGAGGGGGATGGGCTTGGGTACGGGGGGTGAAGGGGTTGACAGCTTGGGGGGTGGTCCGATTTGAGACCGCATCCGGCAATTGCACCAACATCTGGTCAGATTCTTGCGCTTCGAATCATAAGCAGAACGACTTCCACAAAATTCCGAGCGGCTCCTAACCGGTTAAAAGCAGCTCGCAGGCGAAGGGATTTCAAGGGCAAGGCCCTTGGCCAGGCTTCGCCTTGTAGCGTCAAGCAAATAGCCCAATATCCGGGTGGCGCCTTCTCATGCATGCGTCGCGGCGGCGAGGTGGCGCTTCTGTTGCCAGACCCAGGCTGTACGCACGATACCGTCGAGATCGGTGTAACGGGGCTGCCAGCCGAGCTCGCGGATGGCTTTTGCCGAACTGGCCACCAACACCGCGGGGTCACCCGGGCGGCGGGGGCGGGTTTCGGCCGGGATGGGGTGGCCGGTGACGCGGCGGACCGATGCGACCACCTCCCGCACGCTGAAGCCACGGCCGTTGCCGAGGTTGAAGATGAGCCGGTCGCTCGCCGCAAGCGCTTCGAGCGCAAGCAGATGGGCCTCAGCCAGGTCAGACACGTGGATATAGTCGCGGATGCAGGTTCCGTCGGGGGTAGGATAATCGTCGCCGTAGATATGGATCGATGGGCGCCGTCCCAGAGCGACATCCAGAACCAGAGGGATCAGGTGGGTTTCGGGCTCGTGGGCCTCGCCCCGGGTGATTCCCTGGGGACCCTCGTCAGCGCCGGCGACGTTGAAGTAGCGCAACGAGGCGTAGCGCAGCCCGTGAACGCGGTGCAACCAGGTGAGCATCTGCTCGACCAGGAGCTTGGACTGGCCGTAGGCGTTGGTGGGCGCGAGGGGCGCATCTTCTTCGATGGGCAGGGATTGCGGGTCGCCATAGACAGCCGCGGTGGAGGAAAAGACCAGACGCCGCGGCCCGCAGGCCAGCATCGCCTCGAAAAGGCTGAGCGAGGAGGCAGTGTTGTTGCGGAAATAAATCTCGGGCCGCGCCATCGACTCGCCGGCTTCAATGAGGGCGGCGAAGTGGAGCACGCCGTCAAAAGGCTGGTTTTGATTGCGGGCAACGGTAAAGATTCGTTCAATGGCCGCCCGGTCGGCCACTTCTCCCTCGATGAATTCGACGCCGAAAGGCAACAGATCGCGCCGGGCGTGACTGAAGTTGTCGAAAATGACCGGCTTATGTCCTTTTGCCGCCAACAAGGCGGCGACGGTACCACCTATATACCCCGCGCCTCCGGTTACCAGAAGCTTCACAAAAAGACTGTCCTTTCCGCAACACTTTAGGTAACCTTGAGTCTATACCGGTAGGCTTGGCCACCGGGGT
>JASHTU010000186.1 GCA_030040395.1 Acidobacteriaceae bacterium | reverse complement strand
ACGCCGCCGGTGAGATAAGTGCGAAGACCGGGCTGGTTGCAGAGCTCCATGCCGATGTTGATGGCGTTGGTGACCACCTGAATCTTCTCGCGATGGCGCAGGCTGCGACCGATGTGGGTGGTGGTGGTGCCGGCGGTGAGGCCGATGGTTTCGCCTTCCTTGACCAGCTCGGCCGCGGCGAGGCCAATGCGGCGCTTTTCGGCGGCATGGCGCTGCTCGCGGGCCAGAAACGAACTGTCGTACCGGAACGGCTCGTAAAGCAATGGCTCGACGAGGGTTGCTCCGCCGTGGGTGCGGCGGATAAGGCCCCGGTTTTCGAGCCGCGCCAGGTCGCGCCGGATGCTGGGAGCCGAGGAACCCGCCTCGGCGAGAATCTCCTCAATGGTGGCGCTGCCGGTGCGTAGGAGCAGTTTGACGATTTTTTCCGAACGCCGGCTCAAAGTTTCAGGCATATCGCACCGATTCAGGAGCTTGATGATTTATGAGAGGTCTCAATTTGTCTCCTCGAGGATTTTCCGGGCGTTTTTCCATAAATGTTCAAGAAGATGATCGATTGTTCGCGCTATGATCATATTGGAAGAGGAATTGAAGCTGCAAGGGGCGGCGCCGGAAATCGGTCAACAATGACCCTATTTGATCACGAGATGCTGCACGAAATATACGAACAGCCGCAGGCGCTTGACCGCACCATAGCCCTTTATCTGAGTGACGGTGCCCTTCGGCCGACGGTGAGCGAGCTGCTTTCCGGTTGGCCCGATCCCTCGGGGGAAATTCTGATTGCGGCCAGCGGTTCCAGCCGGCATAGCGGTCTTTATGGCGAGATTCTGCTCGAAGACCTTTGCGGTCTTGCCGTTGACGTAGAGTACGCCAGCGAATACAGCCTGCGCGGCGGGTCGGACCTTCGCCACCCCAGCGTACTCGTGCTTTCGCAGTCCGGCGAAACCTCTGACACGCTGGCCGCGCTGGAGCAGGCGCGCTTTCAGGGCCATAAGACCCTCGCCATCACGAATGCCGCTTCTTCCACGATGGCCAACGAGGCCGACGTCTCGATGCCGCTGGCGGCGGGCCGGGAAAGAGCGATTCCCGCCACCAAGAGTTTCACCTGCCAATTGGCCGTGCTTTATCTTCTGGCGCTTTACGAGGGTAAGCGACTGGCGCGCATGGATGAAGGGGCGCTGGCCGAGCGGATTGTCGAATTGCTGGCGCTGCCGGCCGCACTGGGAGCGCAACTTGATGGCTGGCGGCGACAAATGGCCGCGTTGGCGGCGAAGTTCCGCTCCGCGGCGACGTTTCTCTATCTCGGCCGCGGCATACATTACGCCATCGCCCGCGAGGGCGCGCTGAAGCTGAAGGAGTCGTCGTACGTTCACGCCGAGGGCTATCCTGTGGGCGAGCTGAAGCACGGTCCCAACGCCCTGGTCAGCGACCGCGTTCCGCTGGTCGTTCTGGCCACTGTGGACCGCGCCGTTCCGGCTTCCGTCCTGCGCTACGAAAAGACGCTGCAACTGCTGGCGGAAATGCAGGCGCAGGAAGCCCGGGTAATCGTCCTCGCAAACGCAGGCGATGGGGCCGCGGCGGCTGCGGCCGGGGACTGCGTCTTGATACCCCCGGCCTCGGAGTACCTGTTGCCCATTCTTGAGGTGGTTCCCCTGCAGCTCTTCGCCTATGCGATGGCTCTGGAACACGGCGTGGACGTGGACCGCCCGAGAAACCTCTCCAAAGCCGTAGTGGAAAGGTAACCTTCCACCTCAAGCGCAGCGCGACTCCGGCGACGGCTCGTCTCCGCTTCGATGAAGGGATGCTGCATGTCCGGTTTCAGCCGAGGCGCTTCCCGTCCGTTTCATATCGCAATGAAAACCCCAAAGGTGACAGTCAGGCTGCCGCTGAATCTCGGGAGTGGTTCTATCATCGAAGAAAGAGGAGAAGCGGTGTCAGAATTCAGGCTGCAAATCGATGGGATGCATTGCGGCGCCTGCGTTCGGCGCGTCAGCCAGGCGCTTGAGTCCACGCCGGGATTGGTGGTCAACGAGGTTCGGGTGGGCGGAGCGCGCCTGAGTTCGAACCGGGAGCCGGCGCCTGTCGATCTTGCTATTGCCGCAATTGCCAAGGCCGGCTACACAGCGCATTTGGAACTGTAAGTGCCCACGTCCACGACAGAATCGCTCACGCTGCCTGTTCTGGGCATGACCTGCGCGTCATGCCAGCGCCAGGTGGAGGAAGCGCTGCGCTCGACGGCCGGCGTGGAGTCCGCGCGGGTGGATCTGATGGCGCACCGGGCCAGCGTGGTCTTCGATCCCCGGGTGGCGGCGCCTAAGCAACTGATCGACGCGATCCGCCGCGCCGGATATGACGCGGTGCTGCCACGGCCGAACGAGCAGGCGGGGGGCGCACGCGAGGAAGACCGCAGCGCGGCGAGAAAGGCCGTGGCCACCATAACCGCCGGGGCGGCAGCGATGCTGCTGAGCATGCCGCTAGGAACCGAGATGGGCGCGATGGACCGGGGTTTGATGCGGTTGGCACCGTGGCTCTACGGACTGCCGCGCGAGCCGCTACTTTGGTCGCTGCTGGTGTTGACGGCGGCGTTGGTGGCGTGGGCCGGGCGCGGCATTTATTGGAGCGCGGTGCGCGCTCTGCGCCATGGCGCCACCAACATGAACACGCTGGTGGGGTTGGGCACGGCGGTAGCCTTCGTGTATTCGGCGTATGCGACGATTTGGCCCGCGGCCGGCCGCCAAGTGTATTTCGACGCGGTTCTGTTGATCCTCGGGTTTCTGTTGCTTGGCAAAAGCTTGGAAGGCCGGGCCAAGCACCGCGCTCTGAGCGCGCTGGACTCACTTTCGCGCCTGCGACCGGCGACGGCGCGCCGGGTTGTGGACGGCGTACAGGCTATGGTCCCGCTCGAGGAGGTCGAGCCCGGAGACAGCGTGCTGGTGCTGCCGGGCGAGCGGTTCCCGGTAGACGCGACTATTCTCGAAGGCCGGACCACCGTGGACGAATCGATGCTGACTGGAGAATCGACGCCGCTGGCGCGGGAACCGGGAGGGCGCGTGTTGGCTGGCTCGCTGAACTACGACGGGGCGGTCACGTGCCGCGCCGAGTCGCTGGGCGAAGCCACGGTGCTGGCGCAGATTACGCGCATGGTGGAGCAGGCGCAGGGCTCGCGAGCGCCGATGGAGCGGTTGGCGGATCGCGCCAGCGCCATCTTCGTTCCCGTGGTGCTGGGGCTGGCATTGATCACCTGCGTGGTTTGGCTGGTTGCATCTGGCTCACTGGAGGCGGCTCTGGCGAATACGGTTGCGGTGCTGGTGATTGCCTGCCCGTGCGCGATGGGATTAGCGGTACCCGCGGCGCTCACTGTTGCGGTGGGGCGCGGAGCGCAGCTTGGCGTGCTATTCAAGGGCGGCGAAGCGCTGGAGCGGCTGGCGCACCTGGATGCGATCGTTCTGGACAAGACGGGAACGTTGACGGTGGGGCGGCCGGTGCTCGAGTCTGTTCACGCGCTTGCGGATCACACGGAGAGTGATTTGCTGCGGATGGCCGCCGCGGCCGAAGAGCGCTCGAATCACCCACTGGCCCACGCGGTGGTGGACTATGCGCGCTCACTGGATTTGGAATGGCCGGCGGCCGAAGAGGTGCAAGTGCTGCCCGGGCGCGGCCTGACGGGGCGGGTGGAGGGCCGCGACTGCCTGCTCGGGAATGCGGCGCTCTTCGACGAGTTTTTTATTCCGCTTCCGGCTGGCATTCGCGAGGCAGAGCCGGGCGTGACGCGGTTGTGGATGGCGTTGGATGGTGCGACAGCGGGTTATTTCGACGCCCGCGATGTGCTGCGGCCGGACGCGGCCGAGGCGATCGGAGCGCTGCGGCAGCAGGGTCTGCGCGCGCTGATGCTGACCGGCGACTCAGCGGCCGCCGCGGCGCCGATCGCGAGGCAGGCGGGGATTACGGAGGTCGAAGCGGGTCTCGATCCGGCGGGCAAGCTGGCCCGCATACGGGCCCTGCAGCAGACGGGCCTGCGCGTGGCGATGGTGGGCGACGGCATCAACGATGCGGCGGCGCTGGCCCAGGCCGATGCTGGGATTGCCGTGGGTACGGGCGCGGATTTGGCGCAGGAGGCGGGCGACGTGCTGCTGTTGCGGATGCAGCCCGCTGCGATTCCCGCTGCGCTCGGACTGGCGCGCTCCACGCTACGGGTGATGCGGCAAAACCTTTTTTGGGCGGTGGGCTACAACGTCATCGGCATTCCGCTGGCCGCCGGAGTTTTCTATCCGGCATTTCACATCTTGCTCACGCCCTGGGTGGCTGCGGCGGCCATGGCCTTCAGTTCGGTTTGCGTGCTTACGAACAGTTTGCGGCTGCGGGGGTGGACCAGCCCGGAACTCGGGCATTGGGGAGGGAGCCCTGCCGTGCTGACTTCTGCGCCGGCGCGCGAAACCCGCTAAACTAGGTTCAGGAAGACCCGGTGCGCATCCTCACCCGCTATATTCTCGGCGAAATTATCTCCCATGCGCTCATCGGCTGCGCGCTTTTCACCTTCATCCTCTTCATGCCCAATCTTCCGCGCATCCTGGAGATTGTGGTGCGCAACAGCTCGTCATTTTCCGACATGATGGAGATTTTTCTTTTCACGTTGCCCAATCTGTTCCGGGTGACGATTCCCATGTCGGTTCTGGTGGGCATTTTGCTGGGGTTGAGCCGCCTGGCCGCGGATAGCGAAGTGATCGCGATGCGCGCCTCCGGCCTGGGAGTGGGCTACTTTGTGCGCGTGGCTTCCATGGTGGCGGTCGCGGGGACGCTGCTGGGGCTGGCCAACTCGCTTTACCTTGCGCCGCGCGCCAACCGCGCGATTTTGGAGATGCAGCAGTCGTTGGAAACGCAGCAGGCCTCCTACGAGATTCAGCCGCGGGTCTTTTACGAGGATTTTCGCAACGCGGTGCTCTATGTGCAGGACGTGCGTTCCGGAACCGGCGCGGCCAACTGGCGCCAGGTCTTCATGGCGGATGTTTCCGATCCGGCCAATCCCATTATCACCACCGCGGCCTCGGCGACGGTGGCCAACGACAACAACCAGGAGTTGCTGATGCGGCTGCGCGAGGGCGCACGCCACGAGACAGTGGCGAGCCAGCCGCAACAGTACACCATCTCTACCTTTGCGACCACCGACATGCCGCTCTCGCTGAGCCAGCAGAGCGACGTTCACCTGGGGCGAATGGATACGGCGATCTACGCGCTACCGATGCAGGCGCTCATGGAGCGCGCGCAGGGGCCGGACGGCAAGCGTTACCAGATCGAGTTGCACAGCCGGTTCGCGTTTCCCGCCGCCTGCCTGGTGCTTATGCTGGTGGGCGTGCCGCTGGGCGTGAATTCACGCCGGGGAGGGAAGAGCTCCGGCTTTGTCTTTACCATTCTGCTGGTGTTTGTCTACTACTTTCTCTCTTCCACCGGGATCGCGCTGGGCAAGCAGGACAAATTTCCGGTGGTTCTGGCCGTGTGGTCGGCGAATGTGCTGTTTGCGGGAGTGGGCGTTCTTCTGCTGTGGCAAATGGCCACCGGCGGACGGCTGCTGAGCGCCATTGCCAGTTGGAGTACGCACTTCGGCAGGGAGCAACCCGCCGTCCAGCTGAAATCCAACGGGTTCGCGCTGACCGGCTTTTTTGATAAGCTGCAACCGCGCCCGCAGCGGGTAAATTCGCGCAGTATCTTTCCGCGCATTCTGGACGAATACGTGTTGCGCGAGTTCCTCAGCATGTTTTTGCTGGTGCTGTCAGGATTCGTGTTGCTGATGATCGTCTTCACGTTCTTCGATTTGATCGGAGACATCCTGCGCAACCACATAGCCCTGGTGACGGTAGGCGATTATCTGCTCAACCTTACGCCCTCGATGCTTTACCAGATTGCGCCGCTGGCAGTGTTGATCGCGGCGCTCGTCACCTTTGGGGTGCTCAACCGCAACAGTGAAATCGTGGCCATGAAGGCCACCGGAATCAGCCTTTACCGCCTCGTCATCCCGATCGTCTCCATCGCCGGGACTCTGGCCCTGTGCCTGTTTCTTTTCGATCAGTATTATCTGCCTCAGGCCAATCGCCGCCAGGAAGCGCTGCGCGCCACCATTAAGGGCCGGCCGCCGCAAACGTTCCTTCATCCCGAGCAGATGTGGATCTTCGGCCATCCCCGTCCTGACGAGCCTGGGCGCATCTTTTATTACCAGTTTTTCGATCCCGATCGCAACGAGTTCGCCAACCTTTCGGTCTTCGAGTTCAACCCCAAGACCTTCGAACTCTCGCGGCGCATCTTCGCCAGCCGGGCTTACTGGGAGGCGGATACCGATTCGTGGGAATTCGAGCGCGGTTGGGTGCGCGACATTCAGGGCGCGAATGTGGCCGAATACCGCGAGTTCCGCAAGACCACGTTCTCCGAAATCCACGAGACGCCGGATTACTTCAAGAAAGAGGACCTGGAAGCGCATGAGATGAACTTCGGGCAACTCGAGCGTTATATTCGCGATTTGCGCCAGAGCGGATTCGACACCATGCGGCTGCGCGTTGCGCTGTGGCAAAAGTTGGCCTATCCGTTGGTGGCCGTGATCATGGCGGTGCTGGCGGTTCCGTTTGCGCTCTCGATGGGCCGGCGCGGCTCGCTGACGGCGATTGCCGTGGCGATTGCGGTGGCCCTGACTTATTGGGTGATCAACGGTCTCTTTGGCGCCATGGGCAACGTTGATTATCTGCCGGCTGCGCTGGCGGCGTGGTCTTCCGACGTGCTGTTCGGCCTGGTGGGCGGATACCTGCTGCTGCGCACGCCCACCTGAAGCGGCGTTGGCCTATCGGTCGGAGCCCGGCGGCGTTTTAGCGAGCGGTGAGGCGCCGGCGCGGCATGCCCGGGCGTCGTTTCTGTTTGCGCGGACAGCCATCGGGGCCGCACCGGAGATTGCACGGCTGCCCGCGGCCGAGCCGCATAGAATCGATAGCTCGATGGCGCGCGATTGACAAAGCTTAATCGAGCTTGCCCGGGGATACCTTGTGGAGAGTTAAGATAATGCTCCGGGAGCTATCTCCCGTCGAGCCGTCAGGGAATTAGCTGGGAGTCTCGGGCCATAGCTGTGAAAGAATAGCGGTGAATCTGATAAAGCTTGACGAAAAGGCGCGATGAAAAAGCGAGTTAAAGCAAGACGCGAGCCCGCACCGGGCCAGCCGATCAATTTACGGATTCTGGGCGAGTATTTGAATTTATCTCCGGCGACTATCTCGCTGGTATTGAATGACGCGCCGGGGGTGCGCGCCATCCCGCAGGAGACGCGCGATCGGGTGAGGGCGGCGGCGGCTAAGTTTGACTACCGGCCCAGCTTTTATGCGCGCTCCCTGCGCAAACGGCAGACCTTCTCCATCGGCGTTCTGGTGCCCGATTTGAGCGACAGCTACAGCGGCCAGGTGCTTACCGGCGTGGAGCAATATCTCATCGAAGAAGGATATTTTTATTTAACCGCGAGCCATCGCCGCAAGCCCGACCTGATTGAGGAATACCCACGAATGCTGATGGAGCGTTCGGTGGAGGGGTTCATCCTGATCGACACGGTGCTACAGCACGGCTTGAAGCTGCCCGCAGTGGCTGTCGCCGGCCATCGCGACATTCCCGGCATCACCAATGTGGTGCTAGATCAGCGCCGGGCGGCCGAGTTGACTCTGCGGCACCTATATAAGTTAGGGCATAGGAAGATCGCCTTCATGCGCGGAGGGAGTCACAGTTCCGATGCCGACGACCGGTGGGAGTGCCTGAGAATCGTCGCCAAAGAACTGGGCATCGACATCAGGCCGGAACTGACCGTGCTGCTCAAATCGCTGGCCTCCACGCCAGAACTGGGTTTTGATCCTGCTTGCGAACTGCTGAGCCGGAAGGTGCAGTTCACGGCCATGGTTTGCTACAACGATATTGCCGCCATCGGGGCCATCCGGGCGATCATGGACCATGGAATGCGCGTCCCGGACGATATCTCGGTGGTGGGGTTCGACGACATTCAGGGCGCGGCTTTCCACAATCCCAGCCTGACGACCATACGCCAGCCGCTGCATGAGATGGGGACGGTGGCCGCGCGGACCCTGCTGCAGCGGGTGCGGGGCGAGGCGATCGACCCATATGTGGCGCCGATCCTTCCCGAGCTGGTGATTCGTGAATCCACCTGTCCTCCGCGAGAGCGGCCGTCGCAGCGGAGCGAAGTGAAAGCGCTGCGGCGGAGGCAGGGCGCGCGAACCGGATAGAACGTAGAACCCAGCGCGAGGCGCTCCACCTCGAGATGAACGGAATGTCCCGGTTGTGCTGCGGACCGGAAGCGCCCCGCGCACTCACCAGCGATAAACGGTCAGTTCATCCAGATACACGTTTCCCCAGGTGGTTCCGCTGCTGTCACCGTCGATCTGGAAGTTGGTAAGGATCGCGGGACCCCAGCCAAGATCGTATCCCGAGAAGACGGTGAAGTTGAGATCCTGCTGCACTCCGTCGAGCCACACGGAGTGATAAGTGACCCAACCGGAGCTATTGTGCGAGTAGTAGATCTGCACGTGATGCCACTGGTTGGCTCCCCAGGTGTGCACATTGCAGGGAGCGTAGGAGTGCAACCACGTATCCCAGGGCTTGGTGGGAGATCCGCCGTTGACGGCGTAATCCCAACGGTTGATCCAGCTATCGCATTGGAAACCCATGATGACGGTTTGGCCGTTGCCCATGGTCTGATCGAGATCGAACTCAAGGTTGGAGAAGCCATTGGCGTTGTTGGCGATGTACACCCAAGTGTCGTAAAAGAAGTTCTGCGAGGTTGTGTCGTCACTGAACTGCGCGGAATACCGTTCTCCGCCGAAATCATTGAATTGGTTGGCGAAGAGCCGGGCGGTTCCGGTCAACGAAGGCGAGCTGACAAGGCTCATTGTGCCGCTCGAGGAGCCCGGCGTTCCGCCGTCGTGGGTTGCAGTCCAATCGCCGAGCGCCTGGATGCTGCTGACGTTGACGGCGTTGGACGGAATGACGGAATTGCCGCTGCTGCCGGTTAGGCCTGCTACATCGATCGAGATGTCGGTGACGCAGATGCCGCCCCGATCATTCCACACCTTGACGTGCAGGGTATGCCATCCGCTGGGGGCAGCCACCGGGCCGTCGATATAGGTTGCGTTCCAGCTTGAGGTGTTGGGGCTGTTATCGAGTGAGTAGCCGACGGCGGACACGGGGAGGGAAGAGCACGTGCTCGCAGTCATATTGAGAGTGAATGGAGAGGACACCTGTTCCCCATTGGTGGGGCTGGTGACGATGGTCTGCGCGATAGCCGGCACAGCTGCGGTGGCGAGCATCAAGCAGAGAGGGGAGAGATTCCTGAAAAGTCTCATGGAAGAATCCTTCGGATCGCGGATTTGAAAAAAGTTGCAACTTCGCTCTCACGAGCCGGCGCCTACCCGGCTTCTCTTCAGCCGCGCGGGGTCGATCTGGGCTCCCAGAATCCTCCGGGAGTTAAGGCGAGCGGGCGTTGTGGGCGCCCGCGGCACAGAACTTCACCCCCAACACTCCATCCAACGCCCGGAGGGACGGGGAACGGCCTGAAGGAGCGATCGGAAATGGACAAGTTTTCAGTGGGGCTGTCTTGAGCATCACACAGGGTTAGCGTCTCCCCGCATGGCTCAGCAGACCTCTATGATGAAAGGCAATCCGCAAAGCATATAGGGGCCCATGCGTTTCCGCTTTGGGGGACGGCCTTGTGTCTTGCAGAAAAAGTTCTAGCGAGATCCCGACCCGGCGGTGCGCGCAAAATCACGATCTCACTGATCGGTTCAGGTTCTGACCGAAAGGCAATCAGTCGCGTTATCTGTTGGGAAAATGCTTACATGCTGAGTCGGCCCCGCGCAAGTGTTTTTTGGGGCAACCATCTTTTCAGTGGGGTGGGATTTTGGGTTTCGGATGGGAACCATTTGGGAATTCTCTGGCTGGGCGAATTGTTCCCGCTTTGTGGGATTTGTACCGCATGGTGGGAACTATTCGCCTTATTGTGCGCAACATCACTGCCGCGCCCGGCCTCGGAGCCGAGACTCGACCTAGCGTACGAAATTCCTGCAAGGCGCGTTGAGAGGCAAAGCAAATGGGTGAGCAGAAAACTTTGATCGTAGATGGGAACGAGGCGGCGGCTTCGGTTGCCTATCGTCTTTCCGAAGTCATCGCCATTTACCCCATTACCCCGTCGTCGCCAATGGCGGAGTGGGCCGATCAGTGGCGGGCGGATGGCAAGAAGAATATTTGGGGCGCGACGCCGATTGTGGAAGAGCTGCAGAGCGAGGGCGGAGCGGCCGGGGCGCTGCACGGGGCGCTGCAGGCGGGCTGCTTTGGGACGACGTTTACAGCCTCGCAGGGGCTGCTGCTGATGATTCCCAACATGTTCAAGATTGCCGGAGAGCTGACGCCCGCGACGATGCATGTTTCGGCGCGGACGGTGGCGACGCACGCACTGTCGATTTTCGGCGACCACTCCGACGTGATGGCGTGCCGGTCGACGGGCTGGGCGATGCTGGCTTCGAACTCGGTGCAGGAGGTTGCGGATCTGGCATTGGTGGCGCAAATTGCCACGCTGGAATCGCGGGTCCCGTTCATTCATTTCTTCGACGGTTTCCGCACCTCGCACGAAGTAAGCAAGATTTTGCCTATCGGCGATGAGACCATCCGGGCGATGGTGAATGACGAGCATCTGATTGCGTTCCGAAAGAACGCGCTGACGCCGGACCGGACGTTTATTCGCGGGACGGCCCAGAACCCCGACGTGTTTTTCCAGGCGCGGGAGGCGTGTTCACCGTACTATGCCGCAACTCCGGCGATTGTGCAGGGAGTGATGGATCGGTTTGCGGCGCTCACGGGGCGGGCGTATCACCTGTTCGACTATTTCGGGGCTGCCGACGCGGAGCGGGTGATTGTGATCATGGGCTCGGGAGCGGAAGTAGCCGAAGAGGCAGTGGATGCGCTCAAGCGAGAGGGCGAGAAAGTGGGCCTGGTAAAGGTGCGGTTGTACCGGCCGTTCGACGCCAAGGCGTTCGTGGCCACGCTGCCGGCGACGGTGAAGGCGATCGCCACGCTGGATCGCTGCAAAGAGCCGGGCGCGGCGGGCGAGCCGCTTTACCAGGACGTGATGACGGTGTTGGCGGAAAACGCGGAAGAGCTGCCGTTTGCGGCCATGCCGACGGTGATTGGCGGCCGGTACGGGCTGTCATCGAAGGAGTTTACTCCGGCGATGGTGAAGGGGGTGCTGGACGAACTGACGCGGTTCACGCCGAAGAACCATTTCACGATCGGCATTGAGGACGATGTAAGCCACTCGAGTTTGAGCTACGATCCGACATTTTCGACCGAAGACCCACAGACCGTGCGGGCGCTGTTTTATGGGTTGGGGTCGGACGGCACGGTGGGCGCGAACAAGAATTCGATCAAGATTATCGGCAGCAACACGACGAATTACGCGCAGGGCTACTTTGTGTACGATTCGAAGAAGTCGGGGTCGATGACGACCTCCCACTTGAGGTTCGGGCCGAACCCGATCCGGTCAAGTTACCTGATTACGCAGGCGAGCTTCGTGGCCTGCCACAACTTCAGTTTCCTGGAAAAGATGAACGTGGTGGATGCGGCGGCTCCGGGGGCGGTTTTCCTGCTCAACTCGCCGTATCCGGCTGCAGAGGTGTGGGAGCGCCTGCCGCGCACTACGCAGCAAGAGATTCTGCGCAAGAAGATTGAGTTCTATGTGATCGATGGCTTTAAGGTGGCGCGCGAGGCGGGGATGGGTTCGCGGATCAACACCATCATGCAGACGTGCTTTTTCGCTATCAGCGGAGTGCTGCCGCGCGAGGAGGCAATCCGGCAGATCAAAAAGTCGATTGAGAAAACGTATGGGAAGCGCGGCGAGGCGGTGGTGCAGAAGAATTTTGCCGCTGTGGATCAGGCGCTGGCGCATCTCGAAAAAGTGGAGCTGCCAGCGGAGGCTTCGTCGAGCTTCGATTTGATTCCGGCGATTTCGCCTGAGGCTCCGGAGTTTGTGCGCAACGTGCTGGGAGAGATCGCGGCGGGGCGCGGGGATCTGCTGCCGGTGAGCGCGATTCCGGCAGGCGGGGCGTTCCCATCGGGCACTTCGCAGTGGGAGAAACGGAATATTGCGCAGTTTATTCCGGTGTGGGATAAGGATCTGTGCATCCAGTGCGGCAAGTGCGTGATGGTGTGCCCGCACGCGGTGATCCGCGCCAAGGTGTACAGCGCGGAGTTGGGTGATAAGGCGCCGGCGACGCTGAAATGGGCCAAGCCCAAATGGCGGGGCATGGAACAGGAGCGGTACACGCTGCAGGTGGCGCCCGAGGATTGCACGGGTTGCGCGGTGTGCGTGGAAGTGTGCCCAGTGAAAAACAAGAGCGACGCGAGCAAGAAGGCGATCAACATGGCGCCGCAGGCTCCGCTACGCGAAGCCGAGCGCGAGAATTGGGAATTCTTCCTGGGTCTGCCGGAAGTGGATCGCAGCAAGATTTCGCACACGCAGGTGAAGGACCTGCAACTGCTGCAGCCGTTGTTCGAATTTTCCGGCGCGTGCGCGGGCTGCGGCGAAACGCCGTACATCAAGCTGCTGACGCAGTTGTTCGGCGACCGGCTATACATTGCCAACGCCACCGGCTGTTCGTCAATTTATGGCGGCAATTTGCCGACGACGCCCTACACGCACAATGCTGCGGGGCGCGGGCCGACGTGGTCCAACTCGCTGTTTGAGGATAACGCGGAATTCGGCTTCGGGATGAGGACAGCGCTGGACCAGCAGAAGGCTTTTGCGGAGATGCTGGTGACGCGTCTGGCCGCTGAGATTGGCGCGGAGCTGGCGGCGGACCTGGTGGGCGCTTCGCAAAAGACGGAAGCGGAGATCGACGCGCAGCGGGAACGGGTGAAGGCGCTTCGCGCCGTTTTGGCCGGAAACAGCTCTTCTGACGCCAAGAATCTGCTGGCGATTGCCGATGCGCTAGTGCGCAAGAGCGTGTGGATCTTGGGCGGCGACGGTTGGGCGTTCGATATTGGTTTCGGCGGGTTGGACCACGTGCTGGGCTCGGGCAAGAACGTGAATGTGCTGGTGTTGGACACCGAAGTGTATTCGAACACCGGCGGTCAGGCCTCGAAAGCGACGCCCCGCGGCGCAGTGGCGAAGTTTGCCGCCAGTGGCAAGAGGACGAGCCGCAAGGACCTGGGCATGGAAGCCGTAAGTTACGGATCGGTGTACGTGGCGCAGGTGGCCCTGGGAGGGAACGACACGCATGTGATCAAAGCGTTCCAAGAAGCTGAGGCGCATGACGGGCCGTCGATCATCATTGCGTACGCGAGCTGCATTGCGCATGGCTACGACCTGGTGCACGGGCTGGAGCAGCAAAAGCTGGCGGTGCAGTCGGGCTACTGGCCGCTGATGCGCTACAACCCGGGACTGCGCGAGGAAGGCAAGAATCCCTTCCAGCTCGATTCGAAGGCTCCGTCGATTCGGCTGAAAGAGTACGCCTACCGCGAGGCGCGGTACACGATGCTGGCGCGCGGCAATCCGGAGATAGCCACGGAACTGCTGAGGGAAGCGCAGGACGACGTGGAGCGCCAGTGGCGCGTCTACTCTGCGCGTGCCGATATGCCTGGCCGCGGGGAGACGCCGCACATCGCGCCCCCGGAGAAACCGGAACAGAAGGAAGAGAATCTGGCGGCCCATGCCGCCGGAGGTGAGGAATGATCGACATTGCGACGGAATACATGGGGATGAAGCTGAGCGGCCCGATCGTGGTCGCGTCCACGCCTCTTTCGGATTCGCTTGACAACGTTCGCCGCATGGAGGACGCTGGCGCGTCGGCGGTGGTGCTGACTTCGCTATTCGAGGAGCAGTTGGCGCTGGAGTCGCGGACGCTGGACGAAGATCTGTCACGAGGCACGGAGTCGTTTGCCGAGTCGCTGCACTATTTGCCCGCGCTGAAGGATTACCACATGACGCACGATGTGTATCTCAAGCATCTGCGCCGGGCGCGAGAGGCGACCAAGATTCCCATCCTGGCGAGCCTGAACGGGGCAACGAGCAGTGGTTGGGAGCGCTTTGCGCGCGAAATGGAACAGGCCGGCGCGCAGGCGATCGAGCTGAACACGTATGCCCTAGCCATGGACCGCGACCAGACGGCGGCGGAGATCGAGCAACAAGTGCTCGAACTGGTGGAGAGCGTGTGCAAGGCGGTGAGGATTCCGGTGGCCGTGAAACTGTCGGCTTCGTTTACGAGTTTGCCGAACCTGGCGGCGCGACTGGAAAAGGCGGGAGCGCGCGCGGTGGTGTTATT
>JASHTU010000185.1 GCA_030040395.1 Acidobacteriaceae bacterium | reverse complement strand
AAATCGGCGCCGGCGCGGCGGATGCCGACCAGCGACTCCATCATGGCGCGCGTGGGGTCCAGCCACCCCTTCTCGAAGGCGGCCTGCAGCATCGAGTACTCGCCGGAAACCTGGTAGGCGCCGATGGGCACGCCCACCCGCTCGCGCGCCGCGCGCACCACGTCCAGGTAAGGCATGGCGGGCTTCATCAGGATCATGTCCGCGCCCTCTTCGATGTCGAGATCGATCTCGCGCATCGCTTCTCTAAGGTTGGCGCCGTCCATCTGATAGCTTCTTCGGTCGCCGAATTGCGGCGCCGAATCCGCGGCTTCGCGAAACGGTCCGTAAAAGGCGGAAGCGAATTTGGAGGCATAACTGAGGATGGGCGTCATCGCCAAGCCGGCGGCGTCGAGAGCGCGGCGAATGGCGGCCACGCGGCCGTCCATCATGTCGCTGGGCGCCACCACATCGGCGCCGGCCTGGGCCTGACTGACGGCCGTGCGCGCCAATAATTCGAGGGTGGGGTCGTTATCGACCTCGAAGCCGCCTTTTGACTCCACCACTACGCCGCAATGGCCGTGGCTGGTGTATTCGCAAAGGCATACATCGGCGATGAGCGCCAATTTTCTTGCTGCGTCTGACTGCTTGAGCGCCCGCAGCCCCTGCTGCACAATGCCGTTTTCCTCCCACGCGCCCGCGCCTTGTTCATCCTTCGCTGCGGGCAGCCCGAAGAGAAGCAATCCGCCCACGCCCAGTCCTGCAGCTTCTTCGGCTTCGCGCACCGCTTCGTCCACCGAGACATTGAAGACGCCGGGCATGGAGCCCACGGCGCGCCGCACGCCCTCGCCGGGACAAATAAAGAGCGGGTAGATCAGATCGCCAGGCTCAATCGCGGTCTCGCGCACCAACGCGCGCAGCGCGTCAATTCGCCGCAGGCGGCGCATGCGCGTTTGAGGAAAGCTCATAGCGTGATTGTAGACGAAAGCTTCTAGCTGCTAGCTTTGTCCTGCTCCCGTATACAGGACGCGCCGCCCAGAAGGCGTCCGGCTTCGCTGGAAAAAAAGAGCATCCGGGGCGCCCTGGGGTTCGAGCTGGAAACTAAAAGCTGTACTTTCACAACTGCTCGTACAGCGTCGAATTGCGGTAGCCGAGCAGCATCACCAGCGTCCAGATGCCCAGCGCGGTGCCGAGCGGGAATCTGAGCAGGCTCAGGATGGCGGCCACAATGGCGAGGATCCTTCCCCATCCCGAGTATTCGATCAAGCCCCAGCCGGCTATGGCGGCCAGCGCTCCACGGAGCACCACCAACACCCAGGCAAGATGCAGAAAGGCGGGAAACAGCCATGTCGGCGGCACGGGACCGTGGCTATGCATCCAGGGTCCGAATCCGCCCATGAAGAAGGCTCTCGCAAAGGCGAGCCCGGTAAACCCGAGCAGCAGCGAAAGACCTGCGTAGACGAACCACAGAATGGCCAAGGCCCTCACCTTGCCGCGATAATTCTCGACTTGAAACTGGAGGCCTGGGACCGGCGGAACGACGGGAGCAACCGGCCGGCCGCACTGCGAACAGAGCGCCTGGCCCGGGCTCAATGGCTGACCACATGCGCTGCAAAACATAATGTCTCCTCGTGGACGCCCGCGGCATCCACTCTGACCCTATTACGCAAATGAGCGACCCCGGGTTCCGCGTGCAGCTCTTAGCTCCTAGCTCCTGGCTCCCAGCTCTTGGTTCAGGGCGCTCCTAGGCCACGCCTACGCTTTGCGGCGCCGCTCCAAGGTTCTACGGATTGAAGAGCTTGAGATCGATGCCGTCGCCCATGGCTTTGTAACCGGCGTCGCTGGGGTGCAGATGATCGCCGGAGTCGTAGAGGGGGTTGAAGCGGTTGGGATCCTGGGGATCGCGAGTGATTTTGTCGAAGTCGACGACGCCATCGAAGGTCCCGCTGGTGCGAATCCAATCGTTCACTGCCTCGCGCACCTGTTCGCCCTTGTCGGAGTAGTAATTTGCGCCCCCGTAGGGGGTGAGGGTGGCGCCATAGGCCTTGATGCCGTGTTCGTGAGCGGCGTCGGCCATCTCCTTGAGGCCGGCTTCGAGTTGCTGCGCGGTCAGGTTGTCTTGGGGCGCGGTGAGATGGGCCAGGCGCCCGATGTCGTTAATGCTCTCGAGCACGATCAGATAACGGACGCCATTCTGGGCCAGCACGTCGCGATCGAGCCGCGCCAGCGCGCTGGGCCCGGCGACATCGTTCAGGACGCGGTTGCCGCCAATGCCTTCATTGAGCACTGCCACATGATCAAGACTTTGGTCCTGCTTGAGGCGGGCAGCCAGCACATCGGGCCAGCGGGCGTTCCCGTTGCGCGTAGAGTGAGCGCCATCGGTAATGGAATCACCAAACGCCACCACGGCGCGCGATCCTTCGACCGCAGGCACATCGATGCCGTCGAAAAAGTACCAGGATTCGAGGGTCGTGGGCTGGGAGAGCGCGGCGGCTCCGGTCTGGTCGCCCTCGGCGACAAAGTTGTCCTGGTCGGCAAAGGCATGGTACGTCTCGGCGCGCATGACCTGGGCGGGCAGATGAAAACTTACGGCCACGTCAGAGAGTGGCGGCGCGGCTAGAGCCACTGGATCGGAGTAGACGACCGCTCCCGGCGGGATGCTCACGGACCTGGCGCCGTCGAAGGTGAGCTCCTGGTCAGTTCCGGGTTGGATTTGCCCGCCGCCGGCGCTCAAAGCCACGTGCGCGTCGTCAATCAGGAGCTGATCGAGGCCGAACTCGTTGGTGAAACGAACGCGAAGCTGCGCGCCGCCGTTGGAGATATGGGCGATCTCCCGCAGCGTGACGGCGGAGAAGGGACGCGCGTCAAAGCCGCTCCCGGCGAGCATGGGCGCGGCGGCCCAGGCGCCCACCCATTGCGGGCGGTTTGCCGATTGAGCGGCGCCAAGCGCGCTCGCCGCCAGCGAACCAATAGAGATTGCAGTCAGGCCGATCCAGCGCTTCAACATCGATCAAATACCTCCAAATCCAGGCTGTTCTTTGCGCATCCCGAAGTCTACCACTCCGGCCGCGACGGCCCGCGATTGCGTGGTGGATGAGTTGAGCGGGAGTTCGCCTCCGAGGGCCATAGCGCTGCGGTCCAATTTGTTGTCAGGCGTGTCTCCGGTCCATACCCCCTTCTCGATGACCCCAACCCGCCCGAGCTCACCCTCTTCAAACAATTGAAGAATCAAGTGGAGCGCAGTTATCTCAGCCAGACTGCGAACCAGGCGTCGAAGCCGTGATCAGGCGCTGACGGCGGCGCAGGGGCGGGGATAGAATGAATCGCATTTCGTGCCGATAAGTCAGGCGTGGATCCGTTCTGGCTGATCAACGAAACGTCGCCTGAGGAAGCGTCGCATGGGGGTGTTCGGGAGGCTCAACCTCGAGCGGCCGTGACTCAGCCGAGTGGGGCGGGAACTGTTGCGCCGCTTCTGACACAGATTGAGCAGGTTCTGGGCGAGGAAGCTGCGCCCGATTCGGAGTTCTTTATCGACAGCTGGACCGTGGGTGTTGCCGCGGCGGCGGAGAATTTTGTGCGCCGCCAGGAGGAAGTGAAGAGCCGCCGGCGCGAAATGCCTGCGTGGGACACATACTTTTCCTTCACGCCGTTCTTTGGCGTCAGGGTAGAGGCTTCAGTTGAGGCGGTATGGCCGCTTGGCGAGGCGCGCGCTGAGAAGGGATCAATGGCGGATCGGCGGTGGCTTGGCGACGAGGAAGGCGAAGACTGGCAGGGGGCGGATGAGGTGGAGATGGTCTGCCCGCTGACACTTGAGTCCGCGTGCCGGGTGCTGGGAGTTGCGGCGGAGAATACCCGAGAGCAGATCAGGGCTGCATATCGGAAGATGGCGAGCCGGTATCACCCCGATCGGCTGGCGCGGAGCGGGGCTCGCGAGCAGAAGCTGGCCAGCGATCGCATGGCTTCGATTAACGAAGCTTACCGGCTGTTGTGCACGGGCCTGGCTGGGCGATGGAGAGCCTCCTGTATCAGCTGAGAAGCCGGACCCCTCTGACCTCTGTCGGCGCCGTTGCCGTGCTCAACACCTGGATTGCTGTGGATCTGGGTTGCTGTGGCAGCGCAGCGTTTTTGCCGCTGTGCGAGCTGGATCCCTTGACCCGATGCGCGCGTTGAGCAGACTAATCGCACCTTCTGCCCTCGCGGTTGCTGGCTGTTCACCGCAAACATTCAATAATAGAGACTTCGCAGGCAGCCGTCCGCTTGGCGGCCGAGGGGGCTGGAACGGGCGTGTCGGGCGGCGGTGCCGAACCAGAACGTCGTGCGGTGGATTCGCAGCGCGCCCAGCGCCGCGACGGTGTTGCGCCCCGCGGACGCGATTTCTTGGCCTTGGAACGCTTTTCCTTCCCATCTTGAGGAAAAAGCCGCTAAGCGCCCTCGATTCGCGCCGCTTTACCGATGGGAGGGCGCTGTAGCCTGAGACATCGGCCGAGCTGAAACCTCAGCATTTTGCGCGTTCGCTCCGATGGGCAAACGAGCGGAGGTGTTGCCGGCCGATGACGGAATTCGGCTGGAACTGTTCATGGTCCCAGTTTTTAGTTCCGGTTCGTGGCCGGCGCCGGCAGCCAGGGGGTGGAAACAATATTTGCGCCGCTCGTCGTCGTGCACCCGCGGCCGCCCGGTCCCCAGGCGCAGCCCCAGTAGTTTTCCGTGGCATTGCTCCCGCCGGTGCATGAGGCCTTGTCGAAGGCGCACACATTTTCCACGCCGACGTTGCCGCCCAGAAGATCGTTGAGGTGAACATTCACGGTAGCAGGCGTGTTCACGGCAACGTCGACGTCCTCATCGGTGATGACGTTTTGCGTGATCATCGTGCCCCTTACCGGCGATCCGCCACCACCACTGTTGATGTTGATTCCCACGCGGCCCGGCGTCGCGGTGTCTGCAGTGTCAGCCAGATTGCGGGCGATGTAGTTGCCGATGATCTGGTTCCCATCCATATTGTCGGCGGGCAACCCGAAGCTGGGCCCTACGTGCGTGTGCAATGACACGCCGCCTATGCCGTTGCCGACCAGTTTGTTACGGATGACCACATGGTCTGAGGACCGGCCCTGGCCGATTCCGTCAGAGAATATCCCCACCCCTGCGCCGCCCACTTCGACGCCGTTGTTTTCAACGTCATTTTCTTCCACGGTGATATGGAAATCGCCGTTATGCGGCGACCCGACCATCCCCACAGGCGGATGCGACGCAAGAACAACACCGCACTCTCCCGGATTGTTGACGACGCTGTTCTCTTCGATGAGAATATCGTGGCTTGCCGCAGTCTCATCGCTCACCAGGATGCCGTCGTCGTTTTCCGTGATGGTGTTCCCCGAAACGATCGAATCCCGCACCCCCATCAGGTGCAGCCCGCCGCCGCAATCGCCGGTCTCATCCATTTCGAACGACGGCTGGCCGGCGCATCCGTTCGGGTCGCCCGTAAACACTGTAGGCGCCTTATCGTTGTTGCTGATCTTGTTGTCGCGGATGGTAACGTCGGATGCGGAGACGACCAGGACACCCTCCCATTGGGCATTCTCCACGGTGAATCCCGACAGCGTCACATGACTCAATCCGCGGTTGTCGAAGCCGTCGATGAACACGCCGTTCGCAAGCCCTGTGGCGTCGATGACGGTATGGGAGGCGCCTGCGCCAAGAAGCGAGAGCGGGATTCCGATGATTACATCTTCCTTGTAGACGCCGGGCCCCACCAGAATGGTGTCGTATGCCGAGGCGTGACCTACCGCAGCGTTGATTGTGGTATAGCAACCGCCCCAGCCGGCGGAATTCACGCAGAGGGATGCGGCAGACGCAATGTGGGCGGAAACTGCGAACAGGACCACGCAACACAGCGCTGATAGAAGGCGAAAACGAGTCGCTTGCATTGAAATCTCCTTTTTGAGGGGAAGGCCCTAACCTGGGGAGAGCCAATTCTCTCGCTGCCTTCTCCAGCCGGTCAAGGGAAAATTTGTGGACGCCAAAGGACCAAGAGGAATCAAGGTCCGATGCTCCGACGGGGCCTCGCATACTCAGGGCTTGCGGCCGGCCTGACACGGAACCGATCTTTCGTCAGGTGCTTACGGCGAAACCGGAGATCCTGTACCTCGGCAAATTTGATATCCCGCCAACGACCAAGGCTTGTTGTTGGGGACCGCGGATTTGAATGCGCGGCTTCGATATACACCTTTCGCCGTTTCCCATTTTTTTCGGCAGCTGGGTTATATTGCGGCGCGTCGCATTCGACCCATCGCGAGCCCCTACGGACGGCAACCGGAAGGCGATCATCGGAGGGGAGTGCCAACTCTGAACCCGATGTGATATGGTGTCTGCATGATTTTATTCTCTGGTGAGAGAGCCGCCAGAGAAGAGCGGTTTGTTATTCAAACGCAATCCTAATCACAAGCAATTCCTTTTCAGCGAGTTAGAGGCTTCAATTTGCGCTGAGATTTTTCCGTATTTCGGGACGGAAGCCCTTGCACGCCCAAGTCGGACTGATATAGTGAAATTTCGGGCTTCCCGGCCTATAGTAGTTTTTTGCTCAACACAGATTTTTGTACATAACCTTGTGACCGCGGGCACAGCGGGCGCATCTCGACGCGAAAATCAAGCAGGGTACAATTCATGCCTCAAATCTTTGACCGCAGCTCCAATGCACTGGCTCGTATGAGCTTGGTGTTGACGGGGCTGATTGTGATTGCCCTGGGAGTGACGCTGGACCAACTGCAGCGTTCTCCCTGGGTGACCCGGCAGGGCCAGCGGCCTGACCAGCCTGTGCCTTTCAGCCACGAGCATCACGTGCAGGGACTGGGGCTGCAATGCCAGTACTGCCACACCACCGTGGAGAAGTCCAGCTACGCCGGCATCCCCCCCACCCGCACCTGTATGAACTGCCACGCGCAGATCTGGACCGACGCGCAGCTTCTGGAGCCGGTGCGGAACAGCTGGTACACGCGGGAGTCGATTGTCTGGACCAAGGTCCACGACCTGCCTGACTATGTTTACTTCAACCATGAGATTCACGTGAATAAGGGCATCGGCTGCGAGACCTGTCATGGCCGCGTGGATGAGATGCCTTTGATGTACGAGCAAAACACGCTGCAGATGGAGTGGTGTCTGAACTGCCATCGCAACCCGGCGAAGAATCTGAGGCCCACCAGCGAGATTTACAACATGGTGTGGGAAGAGCCGGCTCCGGACCGGCCGGTATGGTGCGCCGCGACGCCCGACCAAATGGGCGTTCCCACCGGGCAGCAAGTGAGCTGCACCATCCGCAATCCGAACCCGGGTGGGTCGAGTGCGGAAATGGCGGGGCTGGAATTGCCAGCCAGTCCGGCGCATGGGCAGGCGGGCGCGGCGCCTCCGGCTCCGGTTCCCTCGCCGCCAAAATACCAGGAATTTACCAGCCAGGATCAGTTAGGCCACTTCCTGCTGGTTCACTACAAAATCCGCACGCCGAAAGATCTCACCAGTTGCGAGGTGTGCCACCGATGAGCCGAGACCGGAGGAGTGGGACCGCGAATGCGGTGGAGAAAGCGATGGGAAATTCTGAGAAGCAGCAACCCGAGAACGGTTCCAAGCCGGAATCGCAAGCGCCGATGACGCTGGCTCAGGTGCGCGAGGAACTGAAGGGAATCAAGGGCAAGCGCTTCTGGCGCTCTCTTGATGAATTGGCGGACACGCCGGAGTTTCAGGCTGCCGTGGAACGTGAGTTTCCCGGCTCAGCGCAGGAGTGGATCGATCCGGTTTCGCGACGCGGCTTTCTTAAATTGATGGGCGCGTCGATGGCGCTTGCCGGGCTCGCCGGCTGCACCAAGCAGCCGGAAGAAATGATTTATCCATATATTAAGGCTCCGGAAGACCTGGTGCTGGGCAAGCCGATGTATTTCGCCACCGCCCACCCGTTCCCGACCGGCTCCGTTCCGCTGTTGGTCAAGAGCAGCGAATTCCGGCCCATCAAAGTGGACGGCAACCCGGAGCACGCTTACAACCACGGTTCATCCGATCCCTATTCGCAGGGAACGCTTCTCGATCTCTACGATCCCGATCGCTCGCAGCACGTGCTCTACCGCGGCGAAAACCGCACGTGGGAGGAATTTGCCGCAGCCTTCCGCGATAAGGTGGCTTCTACGAAGGATGGAACCGGCATCTATTTCCTGACCGCGACCATCACTTCGCCCACCCTGGCGCGGCAGTGGAAGGCCGTCCAGACCGCTTATCCCAAAGCCACGCTGGTGCAATACGACCCTGCCGTGGCCGGGACCGCGCTCGAAAAGGGCATCGACGTTCAATACGATCTTTCCGGCGCCGATGTTCTGGTGTCGCTGGACGCCGACTTCATTTCCAGCGCGGATTATCCGGGCTTTCACAAACTGGTGCGCGACTACGCCAGCCGGCGCAAAGAGCCGGAAAACGGCATGAACCGGCTCTACACCATCGAAAGCATGACCACCACCACGGGCATGAAGGCCGAGCACCGCCTGGGACTGCGCGCCAGCGAGATTCCCGCCTTCACGGCGGAGCTGGCCAAGGCCGTGGGTGTTGCCGGCGTGAACCCGCGGGTCTATGCCTGGACCGACGCCCAGCGGAAGTTTCTCGCCGCC
Organism: Acidobacteriaceae bacterium; assembly: GCA_030040395.1. GTDB lineage: Bacteria > Acidobacteriota > Terriglobia > Terriglobales > Acidobacteriaceae > Telmatobacter. Next base: position 6,665 of record JASHTU010000185.1, on the reverse strand, counting down.
CTGGTCAAGGATTTGAAGGCCAGCGCTGGCAAGAGCGCGGTGATTCCGGGGCTTTATCAGGACGCCTCTGTGACGGAGCTTGCGCTGGCCATGAATGAGGCGCTCGGCAACCTGGGCAAAACGGTCTTTGTCACCGGGGATACAGTTAACCCGCTGCCTTCAGACCAGATCGCCGGGATCAAGGCGCTGGTGGCGGACCTGAATGCAGGCAAAGTGGACTGGCTGGTGATTTTGAACGGGAACCCGATCTACAACGCGCCTGCCGATTTGGACTTCACCAACGCCTTCAATCGCGCCAACACCGTGGTGCATCTTGGCTCGCATCTTGACGAGACCGGCCAGATCGCGCACTGGCACATTCCTGCCGCGCACTATCTGGAATCGTGGACGGACGCTCGCGCCTACGACGGAACGGTTTCCGTCGTGCAGCCCATGATCGACCCGCTTTACGGGGGGAAATCGGCGCACGACGTCCTGCAATCGCTGCTCAACCAGCCCCTGCTGAGCGCCTACGCAGCGGTGCGCGAAACCTGGAAGCCCACCATCAAGGGTGACTTCGAGACGGGCTGGCGCAAGACGCTGCACGATGGCTGGCTGGAGAACACAGCGTTTGACCGGACCAAGGCTGCGGCGGGGGTGGCGGGCGCGAAGGCGGCGGTTTTTCACGGCTCCATTCCCACGCCCACGCCCAAGGATTCGATCGAAATCATTTTCCGTCCCGATCCGACTGTCTACGACGGCCGCTGGTCGAACGTAGGCTGGCTGCAGGAATTGCCCAAGCCGATCATCAATCTTTGCTGGGATAACGCGGCCATTGTTTCCGGCGCCACGCTGACGCGGCTGGGCCTCGAAGAACAAGATATCGTGGAGCTTGCGGTGGGCGACAGCAAGGTCGAGGCGCCGGTTGTGGTGGCGCCCGGTCATCCTGATAATTCGGTGACCGTTTACCTGGGCTACGGTCGCGAGTTTGCCGGCCGCGTGGGCTCGGGAATGGGATTCAACGCCTACTTGCTCCGCAACACCTGGGCGCCATTCTATGCTACCGGCTCCATTCGCCACGTCCCCGGGCGGTGGGGCGTTGCCCTCACCAAGAGCCATTACCAGGATCACCGCGCGAAGATCCTCATGGGTCAGGGCTCCGGCGACAATTCGCTCGAAGCCGACGAGGCGCTTGGCCCGCGGGGCATCATCCGCTACGCCACCCTCGAACAGTTCAAGTCGGATCCGAACTTCGCTCACGAAGGCGAGCGCTACGATACGCCTGACCGCAACACCTCGCTGTTCCCCAACTGGTCGTACAACGAGTCCTACGCCTGGGCCATGTCAATCGACATGAATAGTTGCGTCGGCTGCAGCGCTTGCGTGGTAGGCTGCTACGCCGAAAACAACATCGCCGTAGTGGGCAAGCAGCAGGTGCGCATCGGCCGCGACATGCAGTGGATTCGGATCGACGCGTACTTCGAGGGCGACCTGGCCGCTCCGCGGGCGCACTTCCAGCCCATGAATTGCCAGCATTGCGAGGACGCTCCATGCGAGCTGGTTTGCCCCGTCGGGGCTACGGTCCACTCCCCCGAGGGCCTCAACATGATGGTCTACAACCGCTGCGTGGGCACCCGCTATTGCTCGAATAACTGCCCCTACAAAGTACGCCGCTTCAACTTCCTGCTCTACTCCGACTACGACACCGAAAGCCTGAAACTGATGCGCAATCCCGACGTCACGGTGCGGTCGCGCGGGGTCATGGAGAAGTGCACTTATTGCGTGCAGCGCATCCAGGAGGCCAAGATCGAGGCCGACAAGGAGAACCGCCTGGTTCGCGACGGCGAGATCGTCACTGCGTGCCAGCAGGCGTGCCCCGCTTCGGCGATCGTGTTCGGCAACCTCAACGACCGCGAGAGCCGGGTGTCCAAATTGCGCGCCAAGCAGCGCTCCTACCAGGTGATCGCGGACATCAACACGCGTCCGCGTACAACCTACTTGGCTGAAGTCCTTAATTTCAATCCCGAACTCGAAGAAGCGCCGGTCGAGTTCAATCCGTTAAAGGATTAATTCCACGATGGCAACCAGGGAAGTCAACATTCACGACCGCCGCGACCCCGCAACCGGTGAATTCCGGGTTATTGCGCCCGGTGAGAGCTTCCTGTCGGTCACTGAGAAGGTTTCGCGCATTGTGCTCACGCCGCACACCCCGCTGGGCTGGTTCGGGTTTTTCGCGGTGGCGGGCGCGGGCGCAACCATGCTCATGGTGGCCCTGACCTGGCTCTTCCTTAAGGGCGTGGGCATCTGGGCCATTACGCAGCCTGTGGCCTGGGGATTCGCCATCATCAACTTCGTGTGGTGGATTGGCATCGGGCACGCGGGCACGCTGATCTCGGCCATTCTGCTGCTCTTCAAGCAGGGCTGGCGCAACTCCATCAGCCGCTTTGCCGAGGCCATGACCATCTTCGCCGTGATCTGCGCGGCGATGTTTCCCGTGATCCACGTGGGCCGCCCGTGGTTAGGGTACTGGCTCCTGCCTTTGCCCCTCACGATGGATTATTGGCCGCAGTTCCGCTCGCCGCTGATGTGGGACACCTTTGCGGTTTCGACCTACGCCACTATCTCGGTGGTCTTTTGGTACATCGGCATGATTCCCGATCTGGGGACCTTGCGCGACCGCGCGCAGTCCAAGTTCGCCCAGTATATCTACGGCATCTTGTCGGTGGGCTGGCGCGGATCGGTGCGCCACTGGGTGAGCTACGAGACGGCCTCGCTGCTGCTGGCTGGGTTGGCCACGCCGCTGGTGCTTTCGGTGCACACGGTCATCAGCTTCGATTTCGCCGTGGCGGTGCTGCCAGGCTGGCACACCACCATTTTTCCGCCTTATTTTGTCGCCGGCGCCATCTATTCCGGGTTCGCGATGGTGCTCACACTGGCCATTCCGTTGCGCAAGTTCTACCACCTCGAGGCGCTGGTCACGGAGCGGCATATCGACAATATGGGCAAAATCATGCTGGTCACCGGCTTCATCGTGGCTTACGGGTACGGCATGGAAGCCTTCATGGCCTGGTATTCGGCGGACCACTGGGAGGCTTTCACATTTTGGAATCGCGCCTTCGGGCCGATGGGCTGGTCTTACTGGCTGCTGCTCACTCTAAATCTGTTTATCCCGCTGACGACACTCTGGGTGCGCAAGCTGCGCACCAACATCCTGTATATGTTCATTCTCTCGATCATTGTCAACACGGGCATGTGGTTCGAGCGCTTCGTCATTATCGTCACCAGCCTTACCCGGGATTTCCTGCCCTCGGCGTGGGGCACCTACCGTGCGACGAAGTGGGACTACATGACCTTGTTCGGATCGTTGGCTCTGTTCACTTTCCTGTTCCTGCTCTTTGTACGCTTTTTGCCCATGATGCCCATGAACGAAATTCGCATGCTTCTGCCCGCGTCGAAGGTCAGGGCCAAGGCGGGGCCGGAGGTGACCAAATGATGCGGCTCGCAATGCACAAGCCGTCGAAACCCCAGCGCACCACCACGGCTTCCGCGAGCCCCGCAAGGGGAGGTTTGCTGGAGGAGAAACTCTGATGCCCCCACGCGAAGGAACCTACGGCCTGCTGGCCGAATTCAAGACTCCGGGCGACCTGGTGCGGGCTGCGCGGCAAGCGCACCAGGACGGTTGGCGGCGTTTGGATTGCTACACGCCCTATCCCATCGAAGAAGCCGCCGAAGCGATCGATGTCCCCCGCAATAAGGTGCCGCTTGTGACGCTCATCGGCGGCCTTTTGGGCGGAGCGGCCATGTTTGCTCTCGAGACCTGGATCTCGGTGATCGCCTTTCCCATCGACGTCGCCGGCCGGCCAACTTACTCGTGGCCGGCGTTCCTGGTGCCCGCTTACGAGTGGACGATTTTGTGGGCGGGACTTTCAGCGGCCTTCGGCATGTTGGCCCTCAACGGACTACCCGCGCTCTATCACCCTCTGTTCAACGCGCCCAGCTTCCGCAGTGGCGCCACCACCGATAAGTTCTTTCTTTGTCTCGAGGCATTGGATCCTAAATTCGACCTCGCGGAATCGAGGGCTTATCTGGAAGGGCTCCAGCCGCTTTCCGTGGAGGAGGTAGAGTACTGATGAAAGACAGGGGTCAGGGATCACGGGTCAGGGGTCAGAGGGGGTTGGGCCGGATCGTGGCCCTGCTCGGTTTCGCCGCGCTGTTCCTCGTCGCCGGTTGCCGCCAAGACATGCATAACGAACCTAAAATGATCCCCCAACGAGGTTCTGACTTCTTCCCCGATCACCGCGGGGCGCGGCCGCAGGTGCTCGACACCGTGGCCCGTGGCCAGTTGCACGCGGACACCTACTTCTACACCGGCGTTGTGCCGGGCCCCAATGGCCAGCGCGAAGAGCCGGACCAGATGCCTTTTCCGGTGACCATGACGGTGCTCAAGCGCGGCCAGGAGCGCTTCAACATTTACTGCACGCCCTGCCACTCGCGCGTGGGGAACGGCCTGGGAGAGATCGTGATGCGCGGCTACAAGCCGGCCGGCAATTTCCATGACCAGGTGCGCATGGTGCAACCGGTGTCGCATTACTTCTACGTGATGACCCACGGCTATGGCGCCATGCCCGACTACTCGGCGCAGCTCACGCCCGCCGATCGCTGGTCCGTGGCCGCCTACATCCGCGCCTTGCAGCTCAGCCAGAACGCTACGCTGCAGGACGTGCCGGCGGGCGTTCAAGTGCAAAATCTGAAAGACATTGCCCGCGACGAGAATCTGCCCCTGAGCTTCGCAGAGCCGTGGGCGCTGCCGTCCTCGGCCGTACAAGCGCTTCCGCCGCCCGCCGGCCAAGGGAGTCCGGCTATGGCTCCGCCGAATGCGGCATACCCGAAGATCTCGATTCCAGAAACCAAAACGGCTCCAGCAGCCGCTAAGTAAGGACTTACGGAATGGCTGAAGAATTTCACCGGGCAACCTTCAATAAACCGCTTCCCGCCGAGCTGGGAGCGCCGGCCTTTGTGGACGGCTGGCGAAATCGCGCCCTCCTCGTCGGCGTGATCTTCGTCGCTGCCGCCGTGATCCTGGGGTTTCTCGGGCAGGCGCAGGACGGGCTGGGCTGGGATCATTTTCTGCGCGCCTGGGTGTTGGGTCTGATGCTCACCTTCGGATTCGCCGTAGGCGGTCAGGCGCTGCTGATGGTGCAATACTGCTCGGGCGGTAAGTGGGGGCTGCTGCTGCGGCGGCCGCTGGAAGCCATGACCAGCACGCTGCCCTTGGTCTTCCTCTACTGGATCGTTCTCGTCCTCTTCATGAAGCGGCTGTTTATCTGGGCGCGATATCCGGATGCGGCCAGCGCGTTCAAATCGGGTTTCATTACCCAGATGCAAGCGCATTGCATCAACTTCAAAAAGCCCATGCTGAACCCGTTTGCCTTTACCTGGGTCAGCCTGCTCTGTTTTGCCATTTGGGGCTTGTACGCCTGGCGGCTCACGGTCCTGGGAGCGCGCCGCGACACCCAGGGGCCTGAAACCACGCCGTACTGGATCAAGAAACTCGAGAACATCAGCGGTCCTGGCATCGTGGTTTACTCCGTCACCATCACCGCCGCATCCATCTACTGGGTGATGTCGATGGATGTGACCTGGTTCTCGACTGTCTATGGCCTGCTTTATCTGGTGGAGCAAGGCTTCCAGGTGTTGGCCTTCGCCATCATTGTCGCCGTCGCGCTTTCCAAGGCTGAGCCGTACCACACCTTGCTGCGTCAAACCGAACAGCACGACTTGGGTAAGCTGACCTTCGCCTTTGTCATGCTCAACATCTACCTCAACTTCGGCCAATTCCTCATTATCTGGTCGGGCAACCTTCCCAACGAGATCAACTGGTACTTGGATCGCATCCGCGGCGGCTGGGGAATCATCATCACCCTGGACTTCATCTTCCACTGGTTGGTTCCCTTCACCCTGCTGCTCTCCCGCGACTTGAAGCGCAACAAGAAGCGGTTGACGCGCGTTTGCCAGTTCATGATTTTCGCCGTGGCCGTCAATCTCTTCTGGCTTATTGAGCCGAACTTCAAAGACGCCGCCCGCAACTTGCACTTCAGTTGGGGAATTCTCGAATACGCAGCCGTGCCGGTGGCCATGACCGCCTTTTGGGTGGCCTATTTCTGCATGCGGCTGAAGACGCGGCCGCTGGTGCAGGTCAACGATCCGCATCTGGCGGAGATTCTGGAGCCTGAACATGCCCACGCATAACGGTCCATCGCCTGAAGACAATCTGCCCGAGCACATTCCGGGAGGCCGCGAGCCGGAAGAGGTGGACATCGCGGCGGGCTACGAGCGCAGCGACGTGGGCGTCACCGGCATTCTGGTGTTTCTCTTTGCCATGCTCATGTTTGTGGTGGTCACCGCGCTGGTCTGTTACGGGCTTGGCAAGGCGTTGAACGCGCATCTCAATAAAGAAGATGGGCCCAACAGTAAGTGGACCAAAACCGTCGACGTGCGCCAGCTTGGCGATATGCCCTCCGATCCGGAGCTGCAGAACAGGATCGCCGTTCTGACGCAGAACTTTCCCACGCCGCGCCTGCTGACGGACGACGGCGATCAGGATGTGGCCGAATTGCATGAGCGCGAGGATCTTCTCCTGGGCCACTACAGCTGGGTCGATGAGTCCAAGGGCAAAGTCCGCATTC
>JASHTU010000184.1 GCA_030040395.1 Acidobacteriaceae bacterium | reverse complement strand
GCTCAAAACCGGCAGCCCGTTCATCTTCATCAATGACTCCGGCGGCGCCCGCGTGCAGGAGGGCATTGACAGCCTGGCCGGCTACGCGCGCGTCTTTTATCACAACGTCATGCTGTCGGGAACGGTGCCCCAGATTTCCCTCATCTGCGGTCCCTGCGCCGGCGGTGCCGCATATAGCCCCGCGCTCACCGACTTTGTCATCCAGACCGAACAGGCGCGCATGTTCATCACCGGCCCCCAGGTCATCAAGCAGGTCACCGGCGAAGACGTGAGCGCCGAGGAACTGGGCGGGCCGCAGTCGCAGATGCACTACTCCGGCGTCGTCCACCTCATCGCGCAAAACGACGACGAAGCCATCCAGCTTTGCCGGCGGCTGCTGAGCTTTATGCCCTCGAACAACGTCGAAGACCCGCCGCGCCTGGCTTTCAACGGCCGCCTGCGCGCGGAACCGGAGCTGAACAGCCTGGTTCCGGCGGAACCCAAGATGGCCTACGACATGCGCGCCGTAATTCAGCGCGTGGTGGACAATGAGGACTTTCTCGAAATCCAGCCCGGCTTTGCCGCCAACATCGTCATCGGCTTCGGGCGCTTGCAAGGCCGGCCAGTAGGCATCGTGGCCAATCAGCCGTGCGTGCTGGCCGGCGCGCTCGACATCGACGCCTCCGACAAGTCGGCACGCTTTGTGCGCTTTTGTAACGCCTTCAACATCCCCCTGCTCACCTTTGTCGACGTGCCGGGATTCTTGCCCGGCGTGGAGCAGGAGCGGGGCGGCATCATCCGCCATGGCGCCAAGCTGCTCTTCGCCTACTCGGCGGCCACCGTGCCCAAGATCACCGTGGTGCTGCGCAAGGCTTACGGCGGCGCATACATCGCCATGTGCTCCAAGGGCCTGGGCGCGGACCGCGTGGCCGCATGGCCAGCGGCGGAAATTGCCGTAATGGGTGCCGAGGGCGCGGCCGAGATCGTCTTCCGGCGCGAAATCGACGCCGCCGAAGACACGGCGGCACGGCGCGAAGAGTTGGTGAACGAATACCGGGAGGCCTTCTCGAACCCCTACGTCGCCGCTGGCCGGCGCCTGGTCGACGACATCATCGAGCCCGCCGAAACCCGCCGCTACCTGGCTCGCGCGCTCGAGTCGCTGCACGGCAAGCGCGAATTGCGCCCGCAAAAGAAACACGGGCTGATCCCGCTGTGAAACCCTGCCCCGGCGGGCATGGCCGGCCGCCGGGAGCATTCGAAAGGAGGCCGCCCATGAGAGTGAGTTGGACAGGTCTGGCCATGTCCACAATAGTGGCGGGCGTAGGCTTTGCCGCCGTCTATGCCGCGCTGTGGCGCGCGCTGCGGCTGGCGCTCGCCGAGCGCCAATCGGCGGCCGATCGGCAAATCGCCGCCCTCTCCGCCAAGGTCGAAGCGCTGGAAGCCCACCTGGCCGTGAGCTGTTTCGAGGAGACTCGCGCTCCCGAAAGCGAGAGTAGCACCGCCGCGGCGAGCGCCAGGGGCCACGAAAAAGATCGCGTCAAGCCGGAGATGCTAGCCGCCATCACCGCCGCCGCCACCGCGTTCCTGGGCAAGAACGCCCGCGTCCGTTCCGCACGCCTGATCCAGCCTTCGCAGGAAACCGTCAGCCTCTGGTCGCAACAGGGCCGCGTGGTGGTGCAGACCTCGCATAACCTGCGCGCGCGCGGATAACCTCCGCGGACTGCAAAGAAAGGAGGCCGCGCCTTGAAGCTGCGCATCACCATCGACGGAAAAGCCTACGAGGCCGAGGTGGAAGCGTTGGACGAAGACGAGCCGCCGATGGCGGAATACGCGCCGCCTTATCCATCGCCGGCCGCACCCGTACACCCTGATACACGCGCCGCTGGCCCCGACGCAGGCGACGTCAAGACCTGCCAAAGCCCGGTCACGGGATTGGTGATGAAGGTCAACGTCGAGCCGGGCCAGCCCGTTCTGGCCGGCCAACTGCTCATGGTGCTCGAAGCCATGAAGATGGAAACCAACCTCACTGCGCCGCGCGCCGCAATCATAAAGAGCATCCAGGCTGCGGCGGGCGATTCCGTGAAAATCAACCAAATTTTGGTCGAATTTGAATGACGATGAAGGCTATCGACGAACCATGCGCGCGCGTTGAAGCGGAAGCGGGCCGCCCCGATGGAGACCTGTCCCTCGTTCCCGGAATCAGCTTTTTTGATCATGTCGCCATCGCCGTCAAGCCAGGCGAACTCGACGCCCAGGTGGAGGCGTACAAGCGGTTGGGTTTTCGCGAAATGCATCGCCAGGAAGTTCCGGGCGTTGACCAGGTACGCGAGGTCCTGCTCCAGATCGGTGACGGACCGAACCTGATCCAGTTGCTGGAGCCGCTCGGACCCGATTCGCCGGTGCAAAAGCTGATCGACAAAAACGGCGGACGTGGCGGCATGGCCCACGTGGCCTTTCGCGTCAAGAGCGCGCAGCGGGCGTTCGACGCCATGCGGGCCGCCGGATTTCACCTCATTGATAAGGCTCCCCGCCCCGGCTCGCGCGGCACAACGGTGTTCTTCGTCCATCCCAAATCGCGCGCCGAGCATCCCTTCGGGTTTCTCATCGAGATCGTCGAGGCGCCGGATAAGCCACGCGTCGCCGCCCGGGCAAGCACGAAAGTATGTGAACAATGACCGCTAACGACAAACTGCTCGAAGAATTTCCAGCCATCGGCACAGCGGCCTGGGAGCAGGCCATCGCCCGCGATCTGAAAAGCGCCGACGCGATCAAGACGCTTGAATGGCAAACACCGGAGGGCCTTGCCGTCAAGCCCTTTTACCGTGCGGAAGACATTGCGGAGCTGAAATTTCCCGCCGCGGGGCCCGGTGAATTCCCCTATGCGCGTGGCGCGCGCACTGCGGGCGGCTGGCAAATTCGCGAAGTGATCGACGCAACGGATCCGGCCGAGGCCAATCGCGGCGCCGTTGTCGCGCTGGCCGCCGGGGCCGATGAAATCGCCTTTTCGCGGGCCGAAATCGAAAACGCCTCGGATCTCGATGCGATCCTTGCCCATCTTAAGGAGATTCCCGTTCACTTTGCAGCCGCCGGCGAGCCGCTCATCCAGTTGCTCATCGGCCGGCTACGCAAACAACCGCGTGCTGCACGAACCTCCGCCGCCTGCGATCCGCTGGCGAACCCCGGCTTCGCCGCTGAAACTCTGCGCATCGCCCCGCCTGCGTTCACGCCCTTCGCCATTGACGCCGCGCAAGGCGAATCGGCGGAGGCCAACTCCGCCGAGCAAATTGGCGCCGCGCTCGCCGCGGGAGTGGAGTATTTGGCGGCATTGAGTGACTGCGGCGCCGACATCGATCGCGCCGCGTCGGCGGTCGAATTCAGCTTCGCCATCGGCACCAACTACTTCTTCGAAATTGCCAAGCTGCGCGCCTTTCGCATGGGGTGGGCGCGCGTGGTCGAGAGCTTCGGCGGCTCCCGCCAGAACGCGAAGGCGCGTATCGCTGCGCGCACCGTGCCCAGAAACGAAGCCGCCGCTGATGCGCACCTGAACATTCTGCGCGGAACCACCGCAGCCATGGCGGCCGTGCTCGGTGGCGCAGACTCCGTCGTAGTTGCGCCCTTTGACGAGCCCTCAAAAACCCCCGATGAGCCCAGCCGTCGCCTGGCCCGCAACACTCAGCTCCTGCTTCGGCACGAGGGCTGCTTCGCGCGCGTGGCTGACGCCGGCGGAGGCGCGTATTATCTCGAATCCGTTACCGATTTCCTCGCCTGCGCCGCCTGGAAAGCCATGCAGGAGACCGAAGCCCGCGGCGGCTACCGCGGGGAGCGCGCGGCCGGGCCGGCTGAAGCCCCTCTCACAGCGCCCGCAAAACACGAGGCCGAAAAATAACCATGCGCCCTGATTTCACAAACATCGATTGGCGGCCCGCAGTGGAACCGACCCCGCCGCGCGCCCCTGAAGAGTGGCTTTCACCGGAACACATTGCCATCAAGAGCGCCTTTACTTGCGCTGATTTCGACGGTCTCGAACATCTCGGCTACGCGGCCGGCCTGCCGCCCTTCCTGCGCGGCCCGTACAGCACCATGTACACCACCCGCCCATGGACTATCCGCCAGTACGCGGGCTTTTCCACGGCGGAGGAATCGAACGCCTTTTATCGGCGCAACCTTGCCGCCGGGCAGCGCGGCCTTTCCGTCGCCTTCGATCTGGCCACGCACCGCGGCTACGATTCCGACCACGAGCGCGTGCCCGGCGATGTGGGCAAGGCCGGCGTGGCCATCGACTCCGTGCTGGACATGAAGATTCTCTTCGCCGGCATCCCCCTCGATCGCATCTCGGTCTCCATGACCATGAACGGCGCCGTGCTGCCCATCTTGGCGTTCTACATCGTGGCTGCGGAAGAGCAGGGCGTGCGCCCCGAGCAGTTGAGCGGCACCATTCAGAACGACATTCTCAAAGAGTTCATGGTCCGCAACACCTATATCTATCCGCCGGCAGCTTCCATGCGCATCGTGGGCGACATCTTCCGCTACTGCGCGGCCCGGATGCCCAAGTTCAACTCCATCAGCGTCAGCGGCTATCACATGCAGGAGGCGGGTGCCACCGCCGACATCGAGCTTGCTTACACGCTCGCCGACGGCCTGGAGTACTTGCGCGCCGGCGTCAAGGCCGGCCTCAACATCGACGATTTTGCCCCGCGCATTTCTTTTTTCTGGGGCGTGGGCATGAACCATTTCATGGAGATTGCCAAGCTCCGCGCGGCGCGCGTGTTGTGGGCCAAGCTGGTCAACCGTTTTCATCCTCGCAATCCCAAGTCGCTGGCTCTGCGCGCCCACGTCCAGACTTCGGGCTCGAGCCTCACCGCACAGGACCCCTACAACAACGTGGCGCGCACCTGCATCGAGGCCCTGGCCGCGGTCCTCGGCCACACCCAGTCGCTGCATACCAACGCCCTCGACG
>JASHTU010000183.1 GCA_030040395.1 Acidobacteriaceae bacterium | reverse complement strand
CCCATTGTTCGTCGTTCAGTTCCCAGCGTCCTGTCATCGGCGCTTGCAGACATTCCAGAGCATCTCCAGAATGACACCAATTCGCGCCTTAACTATTTATGAGACTGGTTCTAGTCTCGTTTTACATGGGCAGGAAACTTGGCGCCGACTACTCAAAGACGGCAACGCTCTCGTTCACGGCCGCCTCAAACAATTTCGAATTGGCGATTGCCGTGGCTGTCTCCGTGTTTGGAATTAATTCAGGTGCAGCTTTCGCAGCGGTAATCGGTCCCCTGGTCGAAGTACCTGTAATGATCGCCTTGGTGAATTTGGCGATGTTTTTCCAGCGCCGGTACTTCGCAACTGCGGAGCCAGGCGAGTTTCTGGTCAACCTCAAATGACGCATCATCGCCAAGTCACTCATCGAGCCAGAGATCGAGTTCTGGATGACGGGCCATGGGGAAGTCTCATTTGCAGAAATGCGTACTCTCGGTTTGTGCGATCAGGTGCAGCGTCACATACCCGGTCTCCTGCGAGATCCCAAAGCTGGCGCACAGCTCCCTCATCGTCTGCTCATCGCGTTCATACTCAAAGACAAACCGCAGCTTCTCGTCCGTCACACTGCTCGCTCTCCAGGCCATGATTACGTTCTACCCGTCACCACGCCTTGGTTGGCAGTGTCAGGCATGTCCCCGGTTCAAAATGTCAGCCATGTGACCGGTCCGTACCCCAGGCTTTGTCAACCCCTTCGCCCCCTGCACCAGCCCCATCCCCCTCATTCCAAACAGGTTATTTTTCTTCCCAACCCTGCCGGTTATTTCCGCCAAATCGCTAAAATAGATTCAGGTAGCAGAACTGGGTGATTCCCGATTCGGAAGACGGCTCGGGAGCGGCGGCTAGGCATTGCCGCTATCCCCGGGCCGCCTGCTTTTTGCCCCTGCTTTGCAGCCCATTGCAGCTAGGCTCAACCTGGGGGCTGCACCGAAAGTGGGGCAAAACGCCCAAAAATGGGCCGTAAGTCATTATTGTTGAAGATTTTAGGATCTAACCCCTTTATTATCAAGAATTTAGGCCCAGTACTAAATAGTATAAGTGTTTGCAAACAAATCACTTAACCTCAAAAGGGGTAGGGGGTAGGGGGGTGGGTAACTGAAAAGTAAATGGTGTGCCGGCACATCAAACCCAACGGACTGCCATGCCAATCGTCCGCGCTCCGCGAACTACGCCGCCATCCATCTTTCGGTCGCCCGCGCCTTCACCAAGGAAGGGCCATCGAACGGCTCCTTCCTCGCAAACTTGCCGGGACTAGCCCTTGCAGCCTCAGGCTCGACAGGCTCCAAAGTACGGCGTGAGAGCGCATCCGATCGCGTCGAAAATCAGCGCGAGCGCCCGGTTCGGCGCCAGCCCTTCACGCACTCTGCTGTACTGAAGCGGCAGATAGTCGCTGAGCAGGGTTTCGTCAATCTTCTGCCCTTCAAAGTTCGCCATGAGCCGATCCACTGCGCATCGAACGTCCTCCTGCATCCAGTAATACCGAATTCGATCGCTGTAACTGTGCACGCGGAGGCGACGTTGTTCCTCCGCAGTGCCGGCATAGTGTTTTCGCCACCATTCCGGACGGGCCAGCATCGCCGACTCCATGCGTTCCCGCAGACCGGAGCGCTGCGCCACCGGCAGGCATTCCTCTTCGATTGCCGCAAGCGCAAACAGCGCCTGACGCATCGCATAAGTCAACCCCGGCCCCACTTTGAGAATCGCAAATCCATCCCGAACCAGCGCCTTCAGACTCTTCGCTGTCTGATAGTCTGTCGAATGCGCCTCGAAGACCAGATTTGGATGCTGGTTCAGCACCGCTGTCAACTCGCGAGCCCGCGCAGGGTTATAGTCTTCCACCGTGTCATTCCCGAACTCAACTCCCGGCTGAACTACCAGCGCGATCACGCGCGTCCACGCTGCATCCAGTCCCAGGCGGGAAAATGCGCGCCTGTGCGTTTGCAGGGCCTCTTCCGCTGCCTCCGCAGACGTCACCTGCATCTCCATCGTTTCTGCCGCGCCTCCGGGCGTCGGTACTTCGGTTCCGATCACATAGACCGGCCCGCTCCCCTCCGCTGCAGACTCCGCGGCCGCACACAGCCGCGCAGCGCGATCGGCGATCGCCTCGCCGGCAAGTTCCCGCGGGTCGTCCGAGCAGGGCATGCTGGCGTCCAGATGAATCTTGGCGTACCCCGTACGCACGAACTCCCGCACCAAGACGCAGGCGTTCTCCATCGCCGCCTCGGCGGCGAGCTGCTGCCACGGAAAAGGGCCAAGATGGTCGCCGCCCAGCAATATCCGCTCCTGCGGAAAGCCGCTCTGCGCCGCCAGGCGGTGGACCAGTTTCCGAAAATCTTCCGGCGTCATTCCCGTGTAGCCGCCGGCCTGGTTCACCTGATTGCAAGTGGCTTCAATCAGCAGGGGTCCCGGCTCGGAACAGTGGCGCTCCATCGCCGCCTCGATGACCCAGGGATGCGCCGAACAAACCGAAACCATGCCCTGCTGGCCTGATCCTCCGCGGGACCGAGCCAGCTCAGAGAGGTCATTGGACATCGTTTTTTCTCGCTTTCGCAGCTCGCCGGACAGCCTCAGTAGATATCCACGTTTTGGACGACGCGGCTGATCGCGCCGTTGGGACTCGGCAAGTCTGGCTTCAGTCCGCAGTGAATCGAAGTGAACAGTCCCAGCATCTGACCGAAAATCACGTCGAGCACCGGACGATAGAGGTCGGGAATCGGGTCCTGGGTCTCCGGCGTCAACACATATTCGGCATCGACACGCAGAGAATCGGCCTGCGTCGCCACGGCTACTCGGGTCCTTACGAGATCCTTACTGCCAATCTCCCGCAGCAGGTCAACCTCGTATTGCCTGCGCTGCGGCTGGCTCGAAATCAGCGCCACGAACAGTGTCTCCTGGTTGAGTGCAGCCATCGGTCCGTGCCGCAATGCCAGAGATGCTTGGCTCATCGTCTGCACTTTGCCCGCAGTCAGTTCCAGAACCTTTAGAGCGCACTCGAGTGCGGTTCCCGTCAGTGCGCCAGATCCCACGAAGCAGATGCGCTTGTAGCCCGCCTGCGCAAGCTCAGAAGCCAGCGTTGCCGCCCACGGAAGGAATCGTTCCCCGGCGCTGATCAGCGCCCGCGAAATCGCTTCGTATTGCTCCATGCTCCAGGCGTGCGCCAGAATCTGACCGGCCAACACCATATTGGTAAAGGAGCTGGTCATCGCCAGTCCCCGGTCGTGCGTAGCATCATCCAGCACGATCGGGAGGCAGTTCGCTCGGCCCTCGACCACCTGGTTCATGCGGCCGCCGGCATTGCAGGTGACCAAAAGATGGGAAACGCCTGGGCACTCCGCCAGCGCCCTCTCCAGCACGGCCACGCCCTCCGGGCTGTCACCGGAGCGAGAAAACGAGATCCAGAGATAGCGCTGGTCCCGAAGCACGTAGTCCGGAAAGTCAGTCAGCAGGCTAGTGCTGGCCACGGGGATCACCTCGCACTGCCACTGGCTACGCAACAGATGATTCAGAGACCGGCCAATATAATCCGACGTGCCCGCCCCAATCAGAAAGATGACCGGTCGTTCCCGCGGGCGCCCGCCTACACCGGCCCGGGACAGGAAATCCTGCAGCTCCGTTTCTCGCCTCTGTAAACGATCAAACGTTGTAATCCAGGTCCCTGGCTGTTGCGCTATTTCCTGGGGCGTGTGCACCAGACCGCGCTCGGCCTGTTCGGTCGCGCTCAACCGCAGCAGTGCTGTCAATGGATCCACTCTTCAGTCTCCTTCCGGGCCCCCGGGGGCATGATGCGAGCAGATTGCTCAGCGTGTGCGTCGTAACAAAACAGAATATACCATTGCAATTCGAAACTAGGTTAAAGTCAAGTACTTCTCAAAGCCTTCTCGA
>JASHTU010000182.1 GCA_030040395.1 Acidobacteriaceae bacterium | reverse complement strand
CAGAACACCGAGCGCCTGAGTAATGTCGCAGAGTTCTTTGAGATATGCGCGATGATCTCTAATCTTTTTCCGAAGCGCCTCGGATATGCCGAGAGTGCTTCCGATGAGCTTGGCCAGCTCTTTAAACCCTACGGACATTTTCACCGAACCGACAAACGGGACCGGGCTCGCTAGGTTTTGCCCTGCGAATTCACGGTACCAATCTTGCTTTAGGCGAGTCTCGCTGAGAACTTCTAGAAGATCAGGGCTTAGTCTTCTAGGGTTCTGGCCCGACACTGTACGAAAATCGGGGATCGGCGAAGTATCCACCGGTGGAGTGCTGAGAAAGAGAAATCCGAACGGGATTCGCAGATAATGGGCGAGCGTTTCCGCAGTCGCAAAAGGGGGAAAGGATATGCCCCTTTCCCATGCAACAAGCTCCCCGACAGCAACACTGGTATCCTCTGCCACATCCTCAAAAGAGAGGGCGCGGCGTTCTCTAGCCCACTGAAGTACTCCGCCAGTTATCCTCGCTTCGAGCATCTCGTCCATTTCGTCGCCTCCCGCTTCGTGGTACACTTCAAGCGGAGGCAACGGTAGGGGTTAAAACTCCGTTCCGCAACCTTATATGGCATCGCACTCAAAGAGCGCTACAAAAATCTCGGGGCTGCCACCTCAAGACTTTTCGCGCTCCTCAGAGCCGCCATTTTCAGAGGCACTCAAACGTCTGATTTCGGTGCCTCATGCTGAGATGCAGAAGCGGATTGAGCAATCTCCCAAAGAATCCGCTTTACGACATAAGCGCTACAAGTACGTCCCCGCAGAGCGCCCCGCCAAGCCTTAGAACGGCACGTCTGAGCCGTCCTCCTTCCCGGTCAGCTTATTCCACGTCAGACGCTTCCCTGCGACATTCGAGAGCGCCACCGCAAACCGGTCAGCATTGGTGATCTTCTCATCCTTGCGGCTGCGCAGGTTGAATCTGTAAACCTGCTCATGGATGTATTGCTGCAGGTGGAACGGCTCAACGCTCACGTATGTTCCGCCGAGCGCACGGCGTAGCAGCGACCAGAAATTCTCAATCGAATTCGTATGAATGTGGCCGTTCACGTATTCGATTGCATGATTGATCACCTCGTGAATCGGGGCCGAACCAACGTAGCCGCCCCATTCGTCCGAAACCAACGTTGCATCCTTAGCGACATTGGCAGCGATCAACGGATGGATGGTGGACTGGCTGCGATCTACAGTGACTTTCGCCCGAATGCGTCCGCCCCGCTCCAGCATTCCGATAACGACCGCCTTACCAACAGTGCCGCGACTCTTAGTCGCCCTGGCTGGCTTTTTCGATTGGTGCATGTTGCCGACCTTGCCGCCAATGAAGCACTCATCGGCTTCAACGATGCCGCCGAGCTTGTGGCCCTCGGGAAGCTGCAAGGCCACGCGCAGCCGGTGGAGCATGTGCCATGCGTGCTGTTGGGCAATTCCCAGTTCACGGCTGATCTCGTGGCTGGAGACGCCATTCTTGCAATTGCAAAGCATCCAGAGGGCCGTAAGCCACTTGTCGAGTCCCAGAGGGCTATCCTCGAAAACCGAGTCCACCTTGACCGAGAATTGCTTCCGGCAGGCGTAGCACTTCCACCGCTTCTGAGTGGCCAGCCAGTAGTGCTTACGCTCGCCCTCTGCCTTGCCGCACTTTGGGCAAACCGGCTTACCATCCGTCCAACGCATAGACGCTACAGTGTCGATGCAAACTTGCTCATCGCTGTAGTACCGAATTGCTTCCATTAAAGTCTTTGGTATGTACATGGCATTTCAACCTTGACTAACCATACCAAATTATCGTGGGTTAGTCAAGGTATTTATTGCCCTTTTCAGTTACCCTCCCCCCTATCCCCCACCCCTTTCGTGGTTAAGTGGTTTGTTTGCAATCACTTATACTATTTAGTACTGACTCTAAATTATTGATAATAAATGAGTTAGATCCTAAAATCGTCAATAATAAGGACTTACGGCCCATTTTTGGGCGTTTTGCCCCGCTTTCGGTGCAATCCCAGGCAGAGCCTAGCCGCGAAGGGGCCGCAAAGCAGAGGGCAAAAACAAGGTGGCCCGGGAGCGGCGGCCGTGACCCGGCGTAATACCGTGACCGCGTAGATTCGTGGTTTCCCGGGTCCCAAAATCGGGATCTCCACCCCAGCGAGCAAAGATCGCTCGCCGGGGACCCCGGGGACCCGGGGCACCCAAGTTCATTGGGAGTAGTTACAAAATCACCACGGCACGGCGCCAGCCACCATTCCCTAGCCGTCTCCGAAGAGGGATCACCCCATTCTGGTACCTAAAACCATTCTAGCGATTTGGCGGAAATAACCGGCAAGGTTGGGAAGAAAAATAATGTGTTTGGAATGAGGGGGATGGGGCTGGGTGCGGGCGGCGGAGGGGTTGACAACGAGGGAACGGGGAACAGGGGTCAGGGATCGGGGGTCGCGGGTCAGGGGTCAGGGTTGAGGGGTCAGGGGTCAGCCGCCGGCGATGCCGCCTTGGCGTTCAGGGCCGGGCAGCGGGCGAAGGGTGGTGGGATTCGGATGAATTTGGTCAAAATTTGGTTATGGAATGCGGGAGATTAAAGCCCCATTGATTCCTGAGAGTTTGCGGCGCGACTCAAGTGGCGCCCTTCAAAAACAAGACATTCGCCGCAGGCTGTTAACAGGTTCAAAGTGGCTCGCAGACGAAGGGATTTCAAGGGTAGCGCTCTTGGCTAACTTTTTGCGCGCATGGTTCGTGGGTCAAGCGCTCGGGGTCCTCGCGCGGCCCACCCGTGCGCCGCTTCCGCCGACCGGCGGCCGGCGTTCAGAAGGGCGCGGAGCCTCCAGGCGCGGAGGCTTCGCGAAAAAGTGCATGCCGAGTGTATGTCGAAGCAGCTTCTGATTTGGCTCGGCTACGCGGAGGGACGCTTGACCTCAGTGTGCGATGGGGCCTCGACGAAGGTGGCGATGGCCGAGTGGTCGAAATCGCCCTTGCCGTCGGCGATCAGCGAAGAAAGCATCTGCTGCACCAGCGCCGTCAGCGGCAGGCAGACATGCGTGGACTCCGCGGTTTGCAGGGCATTGCGCAGGTCCTTCTGGTGGAGATTGATTTTGAATCCGGGCTTGAAGTTGCGCGCGATGAGCATGGGCCCCTTGGCGTTGAGCACGGCGCTGCCGGCGAGGCCGTTCTTGATTGCGTTGAAGACGACTTCGGGGTCGAGGCCGCAGCGCGTGGCCAGGGCGAGGGCTTCGCCCATGGCGGCGATATTGCAGGCGACCATGATCTGGTTGGCGAGTTTGGTGGTGTTGCCGGCGCCCACCGCGCCGGTGAGGGTGACGCTGGAGCCCATGCATTTGAGCAACGGCTCGGCGCGGTGAAAGGCCTCCTGACTGCCGCCGACCATGATGGCGAGGGTGCCGTCGACGGCCTTGGGCTCGCCGCCGCTGACGGGCGCGTCGAGGAAGTCCACGCCCTTGGCGGCGCAGGCGGCGGCGATCCGTTGCGAGACAAGGGGATTGATGGAGCTCATATCGACGATGAGCGAGCCGGGCTTGGCGCCGGCGAGGACGCCATTGCCGCCGAGGACCACTTCTTCGACTTGCGGCCCGTCGGGGAGCATGGTGAAGATGATGTCGGCGCGCGCGCCCACGTCCATGTTCGAGGCGCCGCGCTGGGCGCCATCGGCCACGCAGGCGTCGAGCTTGGACGGGGTGCGGCCGTAGGCGACCACCGTGTGTCCAGCCTTCAAAAGATTCTT
>JASHTU010000014.1 GCA_030040395.1 Acidobacteriaceae bacterium | reverse complement strand
TCCTTGTAGAGACGGAATTCGAGATAGACATGAGGGTCGAAGGGGCGGTGGGGTTTTCCCAAGAGCCATCGCTCCCAGTCCGTGTCCTCCTCGCGGAGCTTCGATTGGGCCTCGAAGAGCCACTTCTTCCACTCCATGTTGCGATCCTGCTCCATCTCCCGGGAGTTGCCGGTGTCCATCTTAACGAACCGCCACCGCTCCTCGTTCACATTCCATTCCTGTTCGATATGCACGATATCGCCGATGCGGCCGGAGCGGACGATGTCTCGAACCGCCAACTGGTACGGTTCGCTGCGGTGCTGCGAGCCCACTTGGACCATCTGTCGGGAAGCCTTGACCGCATCGCGCGCCTCCTTCGCCTCGGAAAGCACATTGGCAAAAGGCTTCTCCACATAGCAATCCTTGCCTGCGCGCACAACTTCCGTGCAAAGCTTGGCATGCTGGAAGTCGCCCGTTGCGATCATCACACCATCGATATCCTGGCTGGCGAGCATCTCCTCGGAGTATTTGTAGGATTGCGGCGTCAGATTGAAGGCCTCTTTGACCTGTGCCGCCCGCGCCTCTCTGGCCAAACTCCAGATGTCGCAGACCGCGACGGTTTCAACGGGAGTTTGCCTGGAGGCTAACTGGATCATGTGCACATGGCCCTGGCTGCGCCCTCCGCATCCGAGCTGAGCGATGTGGATGCGATCGTTTGCGCCCAATACCCGCGCATAGGAACGTGCGGTCATTCCCGCCGCGAGCATGGCGCCCGCTCCCTGTTTCAAGAATGTTCTGCGATCGGTTCCGGAAATTGGCTCGTTTGTCACAAGACCCCCTATCCCTTCCATAATCGCCGTAGTGTGCTGTTGGCGAGTAGCAGCTCTTGTTTGAGGCTCACGGAGAAACCAGCACTCCGTCCAGCTCACCCGCGGATTCCAGGTCCAGGTAGATGGTTGCATCCGGATGCGTGCGGAGGATAGTCGCGGGACACGCCGTGGAAATTGGCTCTGTGAAAGCGCGCCGCACGATATTCGCCTTGCGTTTTCCCGGCACGGATACGATTAGCTTGGGCACGCGCAGCAAGACGGGGATGGTGAGTGTAATGGCATATTCCGGCGTCTGCTCTACGCTGCTAAACCAACCCTCGGCTGTTTGCTGCTGCCGGCACACCGCGTCCAACTGGACGACCTTCGCCTCCTCGGAATCGGTAAAGTTTGCCGCCGGTGGATCGTTAAAGGCCAGGTGGCCGTTTTCTCCGATACCGAGAAAGCACAGTTGCGGAGCGGCGGCGCGAAGCTTCTCGGCATACTCGCGGCTGGTTCCGACTGGATTCGGCGTGTTTCCATCAATCTCAAAGAAGTCTTTCATCTGCACTTTACTTGTCAATCTTTCGCGGAAATAGCGGCGGAACGAGGCGGGATGATCCTCGGCTAACTCCACGTATTCATCCATATGAAAGCCGAGAACCTGATTCCAGGGAAGATTGGCAATGCCGGTAAGCGCCTCCAGCATCTTCAGCTGCGAGGCTCCCGAAGCAAAGATCACTCCGAAAGAGCGATGGCTTTTTGCTAACTCGATCAGAGCGTTGGCCCCAGCGCGCGCCGCCGCTTCACCGGCAGCCTGTGCGCTAGGATGAACTTCGACCTTCATCTTGCCGACCTGGTAGAACTTCGCTGGAACAACTTCTTCTGTCAATCGTGACTCCTTTGCATTGAAAACATGGCGTCGGGGGGATAGGCAGGATAAATCCGCACCCCCTGAACCACGCGGTTAATCACACCGTCAGGGCTGGGGTTATCGGGATTCAACCCAATGCTCAAGCTCAAATGGTATCCGAGCAACTGCGGGCCCAGGATCTCAAAGGGGGTGCGCAAAGCGTCGTTGGCGTGCGGCGCGACGCTAGGGATAAGCGCATCGAACAAGCCTTCCGATTCGGCCGGGTCTGCGATCCCGATCAGGCAACCAAGCTTCTTCACGCGAAGCTCATGGAGCAGATCTGCTTCATAACGGCGGCGTGCCGGATCGCTGGATAACAGGCACAGGACGAGCGTGTCGGCTTTGACAAAAGACATGGGGCCATGGCGAAGCCCTAGATAAGTTTCAGTGACGACGGGAAAGCGGCCGGCGGTCATTTCCAGGGTCTTCAGTCCGGCTTCACGCGCCCATCCCAGCAGGGGCGATGAGGACAGAACCACGATCCGGTCACGGACGCTGGCGGCCCCGCTGCGGCATGCCCGATCGATGTCGGGCAGCAACGCGGCTGCGCGCTTGCTGAACTCATGGGCTGCGGTGGCAACCGCATTTGGTTGAGCCAAAACCAGCCCGGCAACCACCAGATTGGAAAACGAACCGGTCATGACCAGGCTCTGGTCATTCGTGCGGGGGTCAAGGACAATGAGCCCGTCAAGACTCGCGTGGGACAATGCGCCATCTTCATTGCAGACGATCGCCACCTGCAGAATGTCCGGCCGCAGGGTGCGAACAAGTTCGACAACGGCGGTGCTCTCCGGACTATTGCCGGAGCGGGCCAGGGAAATCACTGCTTCGACATCCAGCAGGTATCTTTCCGCATCGACCAGCAGGTCGGTGGTGGGCGCGACACGCGCCCGCGGCCACGCCGCGGCCACAGCAGCAGCCGCGTAGGCCGAAGTTCCCGCTCCCGTTAGCAGGACGCGAGCATCTTGCAGCTTGGCGTCCAGTTGCAACCGCTCCGATGCGGAGCGAACCCTTTCCACCGTGATGGGCCAAAGAAAAGGCTGCCGGAGGATCTCCTGCAAAGTGTATTGGGGCGCGGTCTGGTGATCATCCTCCGCGAGTACTTTCGAATCGTTTGACATCCAAACTCCATTCCTCTTGGCGGGCGCACGCGAGGCAGCGGCATATTTGCAGACCGCGAATGGATCATATACGAAGTCATACGGAACGATATATTAGCGTTTTTGCAACCGTCAAGTCTTTCACTTCCCTAAAAACGAAACCATCATGCAAGATCTCATCGCATGGAATGCCGCAGCCCGATAACAAGCTGACATCCCGGGTGCGGCGCCGCGTTCCGTTGTCGCGGCCGCCGTCGATTGCCGTCGGTTGCCGGTTGAGGATCAGAGCAGAATGGTTTTGATGCCGGCGAGCTCACAGAAATCGGCCAGCGCGGGATAAAGATCCTCCCCGTAGCCGAGGCAGGCGTATTCATTGGTCCAGTTCTGGAGCAGCGCATCGATGTCGCAATGCGCCGTGACGAATGCATGAGGCCAGAAGGGAATGCCGCATTCGTCCAGGCGCTGCTGCGCCTGCTCCGGAGAAGGTTCCGCGATGGTGGCGCGGGTGATGACCATCTGAAACTCGCCGTTGACGCGGCCAATCCGGGCCAGCACGCCTTCACCGGCCTTGCAGATCAGCTTCACGGAAAGACCACCGGCGTCGCCTTCGGTGGGAATTCCGTGCTCCGCAAACCCGGCTGGCCCCAACTTCGACGCCAGCGAGGGTGGGCACGCTCCGTCGCCAATGATCTTGATTTCGCGCGTCCGGCGATCGATGTGCTGGAGGTCTCCATAGTAGACCCGCTCCCGGCTCAGGCGCGTGAGCAGGAAGACGGTGAGCGCGGTATTGAAATCTCCCAGCGTGGAGGTGGCGTGTCCATCCTCAAGCATCATGCTCTGCGCAAAACAGGTGGCGGCGTAATCATCGGCTAGGCCGGGAAACGATTGGATGGTGTAGAAGGCGTAGCGCTCGCGTTCCACAATTTCCTTCAACGCCAGATACAGCCGGATGGAGCGGTCGCTCACCTGGTTGGCTTCGGGTAAGGCGCCGAACAGTTGGCGCAAGCGGGGTTGCAGCGCCTCCACTTGAGCTGCCGGAATGCGCTCCGCCGTGCGCATCAGTTCCGTCGTATCGCGGGAGTCGATATCGATTCCAAACATGCGCATCCATTGCGAAGGATCGGCGGCTCCGCAGGTCTGGCCCATGCCTCTGCCGCCGAAGGCGCCAATGGTGGACAGATTCAGGCTGTTCTTCAGGTGCGCGGCGCAGGCGTAGCTCAGAACGCGGCCCACCGTATCCGCATCCTTGACGTCTCCATACACAAAGCGATGTGGCACGCCGATCTCCAGAAGGCCGCCGTGCATCACCAATCCGCCAACCGGCCTCCATCCCTGCGAACCGGGATGCGTCCACAGCAGGACGGCCTTGCCACTGTTGGCGAAATCACGGATGGCGCCCACCAGATGCGCGGCCCACACCCAGGTGCCGGAAAAGAGCACCACTGCATCCACGCGGTCGTCCTGCTTCATCTTCTTCAGAGCTTCGGCAGCCTCGCGCTTGCTCGCAATCACGGTGTGGTGCTCAACCAGATGCAGCCCGGCCCTGATGAGGGCGTCTTTTGCCTCTGCAATCACGGCATCATCCACAAATGGAGCGCCCATCGGATCTTGCAGACCATCTTTGTGAACTCCATAGACGATAAATCCCACTGTCGCTTGCGTCATGATCACTCTCCTCTATCTGGGTTGTGGTGATGGGGGCGATGCACCAGCATGGAGCGGAAAAAACGATATGCCTCGATCTGCGGCATGTATTCTTCGGCCAGGAGCGGATCGGGCGCAACGCATTCCTGCTCGCGGACCATGGCCTCGGCAGCTGAGTTGAGATTCGGGTGTACGCCCACTGCCACGCTGGCCAGCATGGCTCCGCCAAGGCAGACCGACTCCTGGCAACTCATGACGTGCAGCTGCTTTTGGGTGAACGCGGCGCGCAGCTTCAGCCCCATCGCAGATCGCACGCCGCCGCCGAATACATTCAAATCGCGGAAAGTGCAGCCGGCAGCCTCAAGACACTCGGTGACCATTGTCAGTTCCGCGGCAATGCCTTCCAGAATTCCCTTGTAAAGATGCGAACGTGTGCTGTCGAACGTGAGCCCGCTGATGCCTGCGCGCGCCTGTGCGTCAAACTCGGGGTTACAACTGCCGATCAAGTGGGGTGTGATCAGAAGGCCGGTTGGAGCGGCTGGAGCGCTTGCTTCCAGGTCCTCAAAATGGTGTTCCTCTTCGCTCTTGGCCGTTCCCTGCAGGAGGTTTCCCAGCCATTGCATCATGATGCCGCCGGGGCAGTAAGCGATGGTCACGAACTCACCGGGAACGGCGCCTGGGTAGGAGTTGAGGCTGGCGTTCAGCGCGGCGTCATTGAGCAGCAGTTGATCGGAGGCGACGGTGATGCATTCATACGTCCCCAGCGAGCCTGCGGCGCGTCCCGCTTCAATCACGCCCAACCCGACGGCTCCAATCACCTGATCGTGCCCACCCACCACCACCGGAGTGCCGGGAGCAACGCCCAACATGGCGGCCGCCTTGCTGTCCAGTTTCCCCACTACGCTGCCTGCCTGCACGGGGACAGGAAGCAACTCCGGCGCGATTCGCGCCAAGTCAAGCAGCGCGCTGGACCAGATGCGGCGCTTGACATCGAAGGCCAGAAAGCGCGATGCGTGCGAAAAGTCGACGCAGGCCGGGAGGCCTAATTGCAGCAGCAGATAACTGGTGACGTTGAGAAAGCTGCCGGCGGCGTTGAATATTTCCGGCGCATGGCTGCGCAACCACAGGATCTTGGGCATTGAATACATGGCGTGGCTGGTATGCCCCGTCAGCATAAAAAGCTCCCTGCGCCCCATCGCGTCTTCCATCCAGGCTGCTTCCCCCACGGCGCGCATATCCATGTTCAGAATTGCCGGGCCCAGCGCCTGTCCTGCGGCGGAGACGGGAATGACGGTTTCTCCGTGCGAGCTGAAACACACAGCCTGAACCGCTTCAGGGAGCGGGATGCAGGCTAATTGCCTGGCGAGCGTGACCACGACATTCAAAAAGGTATCGGCATCGAGTTCGGCAAAGCCTGGACGGCGACAGTGGGGCGCGTAGCCGGCCGAACGCATGGCCATCATCTCTCCGGAAGAGGAAAAGATGGCCGCCTTGCATCGGCTCGATCCCACGTCGATGGAGAGAAAACTCATGGCTGGCCGTTTGCTTCTTCTGTCAGAAAGGAACCATCCGCCGGAACAGAATAGGTCCTGGCGTTGACCGATTCGCGGAGGACGATCCGGGAAGCTTCGCAAGAAACCTCGTCGACTCCGTTGAAATCCGTGGGAATGTCGACCAGCAGCGTCATGTAACGGAGCGTGGTGGCACAGAGCGCGGGAAGCCAGCGGTACGTCGATTCATTGAAGAGCGGTCCTCGCGCAATCGTTTGGCGTTTGGGAACCGCAAGCGGCGTGGAGCTGAACTCGATGCCCCGGCAAAAAGTCTTTCCACCCCAAGGAGCGTTCTTCAAGTAAAAGCGTTCTTCCCAATTGCCGACCCAGGGAAAATCCGCGCGCCGGAAAACATAAGCCAGCAACAGCCCTGCGCGGGGATTGGCGATCGCCGTATACCCGATTTCGCGGCGGGGATCGAGCAGTTGCGCCGTGTAGCGCAGATAGCAGCCGTCCGGAGTGGTCCTCAAATCATGAAAGCCGCCGCCCTCGAGCGGAGCCTGTGGCCACTCGAATTCGGCATCGGCGGCGATGATCATGGCGTGGCTGTAGCTGGCCGGGTTTACCTTTGCATGCGTTGCCGGCATGTCCACCAGGGTTTCTCCGCATGCCAGAAACGGCGGCCCCACGGTGACGTGCTCGGTCCAGCTGACGGGGCGATCGGCGCGGCTCGCATTGTGCGCCTTTTCTTCGCAATACACCACCGGATACTTTGGATCGATGCGCAAGGTGCGCCTGAAATCGATCTGCGCCACCGGCAATTGAGCGCCATACTCCACCCCCGGCCGGCCTTCTGCAAATTCACGTGAGACCTGCCATCGCACCGCGGGGGCTTCTCCATGCGTGCTCATGCCGGCGGCAATCTCTTCCTGCGAGGGAGGTCCAAAATGGTCGAAGCTGATATTGTGTCCCGCAATGCCGGCGAGCAGCCGCCCATCGGGCAGAGGGCCAAATCGCGCCTCATCATCCTGGGGAGAATATCTTTCCGGGTCGATCGTATGCCATTGCGGGCGCCAGAGCGGGTTCAGCCCTGGATGCCTCTTGGTGACCAGCTGGCAAATATGCCCTCCGCCCAGCACGGCCGAGAGATGCCCCCATTCGCCGCGCAGGCAAAAACCCGCCCGCTCATCGAGAACCTCGGCGAGGTATTCGACAGGCGCGAAACTCATTTTCCTTCTCCATTGAGAATGCTGCGCACCTGGCGTAGAAATCCTGCCATGTCGTCCGCCTGGAAAACATTGCGCCCGAAGAAGACACCCGCGGCGCCGGCCTCCATCACGCTCCGCACAATATCCAGGGCGCCATCGCTACGGCTCCCGCCCAGCACCAGAATCGGAATCGGGCAGCTTTCCACCACCTCGCGCATGGCTGCCACGCTGCCCGCGTAGTCGGTCTTGATGACATCGGCTCCAAGCTCCGTGGCGATCCGCGTGTGCCGCTTGATCCACTGCAGATCGGCGGGGTTCTCGACTTCCTCGCCCCGCGCCAGCGTTTCGATCATCAGCGGCATGCCCAACCGCTCGCATTCGCGGGCAAGTTGCGCATTGCGGGCAATCTCCTCGGCTTCAAAATTGCCATCGCCCGTTCCCACCACAAGATAGCTCAGAACGGCGTCCGCGCCATGCCGCAAAGCATCTTCCACGCTGGCGAGCATGCAACTGCGCAACACGCCACGCTCGCCCCGGCTCAGCGATGTCCAGATGGTTGTCCAGTCAATTCTGGCGATGATTCCGGGCGTTGCCGAGCGGGGAAAACACGCATTGCAGCGTTGAATCAGGCCAAGGTTGAGCAGCAATGCATCCACACGGGCTTGCACAAAACGGGAGATCTGGCCACCGGCGTCTTCTGTTCCCGGTATCGGCCCAAGCACCAGAGCATGATCGAAAGCCACCACCAGGGTGCCGCGCCCCGGCTCATTCAAAATCCGGTTGAGCCGGATATTCTTGCCAAAATCACTCAAAGTGCCACTCCTTCCACGCCGGACATTCCGCCCAAGGTTATCCGGACGAGATTTGTCTGTCAATTCGCTTGTGATCGAAAATGTTATGTCGTGAGCGATCTTATTCACAATTTTCTCGTAGCGGCCCGGCCGCCGCGTGAAGAGAGAAACGCGGCGCTCGCAGATTAAAAACTGGCTGAACCCGCCGGCGCGGAGCGGCTGAAACGAGGTCTGGAATTGCGCTACGGCAGGAGTCGATATAAAAGTACGAATTTCTGGTCCCGTTCCGATTTTTCACGCACCGGGGGGGGGCCGGAAATGCGCGAAGACCGGAAGGGTTTCGTATCACGAACTTGTGGAATCGAAACATTTCGCAAGTACAATTGGTGAGACTTGTCTCTGCGCAACCATCGAAGGTTGTGCACAAAATTCCGCTTCCCGCCCGTGTTCCTGGAGAGCCTCCGGCGCCCCATGCGGGTCGTCAGCCGGGGGAGAAACTGGTCAAGTTTCTAAGGAGAAACGCAGCAAGAGAGGATTTTCCCAAGCATGGGCGCCACTACAAAACGTGATCTGGCTGCTCCAGGACTTCGCCGCACACTGAAACTTCGCCACCTGATCCTATACGGCGTCATCATCATTCAACCCACTGCGCCCATGAGCATCTACGGAGTGGTCAGCAATACCGCCCGGGGCCATGTGGTCA
>JASHTU010000013.1 GCA_030040395.1 Acidobacteriaceae bacterium | reverse complement strand
CTGCTGGGCGAAAACAAGGGGATCAACCTGCCCGGAATTCCAGTGCGGGTCCCTTCGCTCACCGAGAAGGACACAGCGGATTTGGACTTCGCGCTGAAAAGTGGCATGGATGCGATCGCGGTTTCGTTCGTCCGCACCGCGGAGGATATACGTCTGGTGCGCAACTGTGTTTCCGCGCTGGGCGGGGAGACGTGGATCATCGCCAAGCTGGAAAAGCCGCAGGCCATCGAACACCTGGACGCCATCCTGGCGGCCTCCGACGGGATCATGGTGGCGCGTGGTGACCTGGGCGTTGAAGTGCCGCCGGAAAAAGTGCCGGCCATTCAGAAACACATCATTCGCCGCGCGGCGGAGTACTCGAAACCGGTGATTACGGCCACGCAAATGCTCGAGTCGATGATCGAGAATCCGCGGCCGACGCGCGCTGAGGTTTCCGATGTCGCCAATGCGGTTTTCGACGGCACGGACGCGGTGATGTTGTCGGGCGAGACGGCGGTGGGCAAGTACCCGGTTGAGTCGGTGGCGATGATGGCGCGGATTGTGACCGAGGCCGAGATGCACATGAAGCTGGAAGAGCGGCCGGGCCCTCTGGAGCGGCGGACGCGGCTGTCAATTGCGGAAACCATTTGCGAAGCCACAGCGCACGCGGCCGACGACCTGGATTTGCGCGGCATTGCGCTGTTCACCGAGTCGGGGTTTACGGCGCGGCAGCTCTCGAAATATCACCCTTCGGTGCCGATCTTTGCCTTGAGCCCGCTGGAAATCACCATCAACCGGCTCAATCTGCTGTGGGGCACGACGCCGATCCGCTGCGCCAAGGTGAACTCCACCGAAGCGCTGGTGGAGTGCGCCGAAACGCTGCTGGAAAAAGGCGGATTCGTGCGGCCCCGCGAGGTGATCGCCATCGTGGCCGGCACCAGGACCAGATCCGGATCGACCAACTTTTTGCGTCTGCACGTGATGGGCGAAAACCGCCTGGAGGGAGCCCGATTCCTGGCCCCGCACGAGGAAGAAACGGCGGCGGGGCCGGTTTCGCTACGCCGGAGAAGGCCGGCTGCGAAAACGGCGGCCGGCCGTGGGTGAGGTCCTCGACGCTTGCCGGTTCTTTATCTGCCTTCAACAGGCGCCAGGGCGACGCCGCGAAAGGCTTCGCCGGCGCGGGCCGCACGAATGGTCACAAACGTATCGAGATAGCCGTTGGCCGCGGGCTGGGGGGCGCTGAGGCGATCGGAAACTTTCACCAGCTTGTTCGGATCGGCGCCGTTGTCGCCGTTCAAACTGATGGTGGACGTGATCGCGTAAATCGTAGCGCTGCCATCGCGGTTGACGACGCCGGTGATGTTGCGGCAGCCCCCGGTCGCCGGCTCAATCGCGGCGGGATAGTTCGGGACGCTATAGGGCGCGCCAAGGTCGAGCCCGTTTTGAATGGTGTACTGGAGCACCCAGGTCTGGCTGCCGTTCGCCGCCGTCGTCAGAATCCACTTTTGCAGACCGGCGGTCGCCAGCGTGCTGGCGTCGGCAACATTCACCTGCCCGTTGATCACCTGGCCCGGCGTATAGGCTAGGTCGCCCTCGTTGCAGACGTACAAAGTCGTGTCGTTCGCGAACCAGATTCCAAACGGATAGTAGCCACCCGTGCTGGCCGTAGTGGCAGTGGTGTCGGGGAATCCGGGAAGGATCGTGTAAGGCTCGTTGACGAGGCCGCCGGCGGGAGCATTGCCCGGGGTGGGCAGAACGCCCGGCGTACCAAGCTGATAGACGCTGTTCACGCCGTTGCCGCCGCTACCCTTGGCAACATACAACGTATCGTTAAAGATCGTCATGCCGCGGAAGTTGGTGTCCTTCCCCGGCTTGTCTCCGGAAGACAGTACGAAATAGGAGATCATGTTGTTGCTGGGCGGAACCAGCGGCGCTGCGCCCGGCACGAACAATTCCGCGCCCGTCGAGTGAGACAGATTGAAACCGAGTTGCGTTTCCCCCATCTGCTTCTTCCCCAGCCCGCCGTTGTTGTCGTTTCCAACCGAGTAGTAGAGCCCATTGTCCGCCTCCATCGAAGCGCGGGAGTTGTCACCGCTGTAGGCGTCGCCGTTCGTAAAGAAGATATGACCCCCCGCGTCTATTTCCGCGACGGAGCGATAGTAAGCCGTTGGATTGTTCGCGCCCACGTAGCTCGCCACCGCGGGATTGGTTGGGTCACAGAGGCCTGGCGTATTGGAGGCCGAAACGTCGAGCAGGTTCGCCGCAGTCGGCGATATGGGACCTACGTTCGTGCCCTGCGTGAGGATATTCGTTGTCGGGTCCAAGGTCAGAGTTGGACAACCGGGACCGCCGCGGTAGCCCATAAAAGTCAAGCTCCGGCCGTCCGCCGAGCGATTCAACGCAAGCTCGGATTTGGAGCTGAAGCTGGTCACCATCTCGTCGCTGGGAACGGGCAACGCGCCAAGCAAAGCGCCGTCGGTGCTCAGATCCCAGAGAACGATGGGCGAGGAAACGCCGAAGTTCCCATCCGTGTTGGCGTTGTTCCAAACGTTGTGATTGTCGTGGAGATTGGGCGCTTCGCCGTTATCGCTGGCATAGCCGCACGACACCGTCGCCGCCGTGGTGGTGCTGGACCCCGTTTGGTCGGCCGGGAGCAGCGGCACATTGACGGTCGCGGCGTTGGGGCTCGTGACCGGCCCCGTGTTCAGACAGCCGGGCGGCAATACTTCGCCGGGGATAACGGTGTTGGCGTTTCCAATGTAGACTGTGCCGCTCAGCACGATGCTGCCAGGCGCAAAACCGTGGAACTCGGGATGATCGTGACCGAAATGGTGGTCATGATCGTAGTCCTGGGCGAAAAGATTGTGGGCAAAGGCGAGGGCAGTCAGGGCAAAGGCAGCGGCAATGCCATAAACAAGGCACGGCCGAAGACGGCTGAGATATTCCCGTTTCATGAAGAGAAACCTCCTGAGTCGGCGTATGCAGTTGGCCAAGGGGAAAAATGGACGCCACACCGCGAGTGACCATAACAGGCGCGTATGAATGATGGATTAAAAATGGAATTGCGGGCGCACGGGGATTGTCAGGGGAAGAAAGCGGGAGGATGGCAGGCGATGATTCCGGTTTCGAAGGCGATCCCACCCCGGCCGCAAGAGAACAACCCGGCGAGGGTGGGGCGCCCAGTTCCTGGTTACTTCGCCGCTAACTGCCGCAGCACGTATTGCAAAATGCCGCCGTGCTCGAAGTACTCGATTTCCTGCGGCGTGTCAATGCGGATTCGAGCTTCGAAGGTCGTTTTCTTCCCGTCCGCGGCCGTGGCTACAATCGCAACCGCGCGGCCGTTTTCGAACTTATGGTCGAGCCGCTCGCGGAAGCCCACGATGTCATAGGTTTCCTCGCCGCTGAGGCCGAGCGAGTCCGCATTCGCGCCGGCTTCGAACTGCAGCGGCACAATGCCCATGCCGACCAGGTTCGAGCGGTGGATGCGTTCGTAACTTTCGGCGATGACGGCGCGAATGCCGAGCAGGTTAGGGCCTTTCGCGGCCCAGTCGCGCGACGAGCCGGAGCCGTACTCCTTGCCCGCGATCACGATGAGGGGGACTTTGCGCTCGGCGTACTTTTGCGAGGCGTCAAAGATGCTCATCACTTCGCCTTCGGGCAGCAGGCGGGTAACGCCGCCCTCGGTTCCGGGCGCGAGCTTGTTGCGCAGGCGCACGTTGGCGAACGTGCCGCGCACCATGACTTCATGATTGCCGCGGCGCGAGCCGTAGCTGTTGAAGTCCGCCGGCTTGACGCCGTGTTCGGAGAGATACTTGCCGGCCGGGCCATTGGCCTTGATCGATCCCGCCGGCGAAATGTGGTCGGTGGTCACCGAATCGCCCAGCACTGCCAATACCCGCGCGCCTTGAATGTCTTCGACCGGACGCGGGGTTTTGGTCATGCCGTCGAAGTAGGGGGCCTGGCGGATGTAGGTGGAGTCGGGCTCCCACTGGTAGACGTCGCCGGTGGGGAAGCTGAGTCCCTGCCAGTTAGCGTCGCCCTTGGTCACGGTGGCGTATTCGTGGCGAAAGCCTTCGCTGCTGACGCTCTTTTCGATGGCCTCGGCCACCTCCTGCTGCGTGGGCCAGACGTCGCGGAGGAAAACCGGCTTGCCATCTTTGTCCGCGCCCAGCGGGTCGGCGTCGAAGTTGTGATTGATGCTGCCCGCCAACGCGTAGGCGACCACCAGCGGGGGGCTCATGAGGTAGTTGGCGCGAACGTCCACGTTGACGCGGCCCTCGAAGTTGCGATTGCCGCTGAGCACGCTGACGGCGACCAGGCCGTGCTCGTCGATGCTCTTCGAGACGTCGGCGGGCAGCGGGCCGGAGTTGCCGATGCAGGTCGTGCAGCCGTAGCCCACCACGTTGAAGCGCAGCTTTTCGAGATAGGGCAACAGGCCCGCCTTGGCGTAGTAGTCCGTGACCACGCGCGAACCGGGCGCGAGCGAGGTCTTGACCCAGGGCGGAACGGTGAGGCCTTTTTCAACCGCTTTTTTGGCCAGTAGGCCGGCCGCCACCATGACCGAGGGGTTGGAAGTGTTGGTGCAACTGGTAATGGCCGCGATCACCACCGAGCCGTGATCGAGGTATTGATCGGGATCGATGTCGAAGCGGGCTTTTACGGTGTTCGCGGCGACCGTGGTGGTCACGGGTCCGGTGCGGTAGGATTGGCCAGCGGAAGAAGCGGAGGCTGAGGCCGCTGGGCCTTCGAAGTCCTCGACAGCTACGGCGGCGTCAGTAACGCGATCGCGGCGCCAGACGGCCGCGGTGCGCGTGCCCAGCGGCTTGGCCGTGGGCGCGAGCAGCGACGGCAACTGTTGCGCGAAGCTGGAAGCGGCGTCTTTGAGCCGCACGCGATCCTGCGGCCGCTTGGGGCCGGCGACGCTGGGCTCGACCGTGGCCAGATCGAGTTCCAGGGTTTCCGTATACTCGGCTTCCGGTGAGCTGGAACTATGGAAGAGCCCCTGCTCTTTGTAATAGGCCTCGACGAGCGCGATCTGTTCGGGACTGCGGCCGGTGAGCTTGAGATAGCGGAGGGTTTCGGCGTCGACGGGGAAGATGCCGCAGGTGGCCCCGTACTCGGGGGCCATATTCCCGATGGTGGCCCGGTCGGCGAGGGGTAACTCCGTTATTCCTGGCCCATAGAACTCCACGAACTTACCCACAACGCCCAGCTTGCGCAGCGCCTGGGTGACGGTGAGGACGAGATCGGTGGCCGTCGCGCCTTCGCGCAGCTTACCGGTGAGCTTGTAACCGACAACTTGCGGCACGAGCATGGATACCGGCTGGCCGAGCATCGCGGCCTCGGCTTCGATGCCGCCCACACCCCAACCCAGCACGCCGAGGCCGTTGATCATGGTGGTGTGGGAATCGGTGCCGACGAGGGTGTCGGGATAGGCGAGCGTTTCCCCCTCCGCCTTCGCGGTAAAGACCACACGAGCCAAATACTCGAGATTCACCTGATGGCAAATGCCCATGCCCGGCGGGACGACGGAGAAGTTGCGGAAAGCCGATTGGCCCCACTTGAGGAAGGCATAGCGCTCGCGGTTTCTTTGAAATTCCAGCAATGTGTTGGTCGCAAGAGCGCCCGCGGCGCCGTATTCGTCCACCTGCACGGAATGGTCGATGACGAGCTCGGCCGGGACGAGGGGATTGACACTCTCAGGATCGCCGCCGAGGGCCTTGATAGCGTTGCGCATGGCGGCCAGATCGACAATGGCTGGGACTCCGGTAAAATCCTGCATGAGCACGCGGGCCGGCATGTAGGCGATTTCGCGGCTGGGCTCTGCCTTGGGGTCCCAGTTGGCAAGGAACTCGATGTCGGCGGCGGTCACGTTGACCCCGTCTTCGCGGCGGAGCAGGTTTTCGAGGAGAATCTTCAGGCTGAAGGGCAGCCGGGCGAGATTGAAGCCGCGCTCCTCCAGTGCGGGCAGGCGAAAAATCGTGTAGCTGCGATTGCCAGAAGCGAGCCCCAATTGAAGCGTTGTCCGGCTTTGGAAGCTGTTCATCTTGGAAACGACCTTTCTATCCGCCCACGCGGCGGATCGGTTCGGCGCGAAGACGCTCAATTTCGGCTCGCGGCAACTCAGCGAGCCCCTACGACGGGGAACGCCCGGCAAGCGCCTGCGTTTGGGGAGAAAATTTCAACGGAAATAGATTACTCAGCGGGAGGGCGAGCGTCCACGGTCGTGGCGGCCGCGGCGGTAGCGCTTGAGCAAAGGCGATGCGGGCATGAAGGACCGTCCGCGCATGGGTTCCGAAGATTATTTTAACGCTGTTCGATCGCGACGGGAGCCTTGGACACAGGTGACCCTGCGAAGAAAAGCAGCGGCGGGCATATCAAACCGAAAGAGAAGCCGTGAGCCGGACGCCAAGCGCGTGCAGCACCTTGAGCGCCGTCCCCAACTCCGGGTTGCCGGTCTCGCTCAATGCCCGATACAACGCTTCCCGCGCAATGCCGGTCTCGCTGGCGAGTTGCGCCATTCCGCCCCGTGCGCGCGCCACCGCTCCCAGCGCCTTGGCGATGTAGCGCGGATCGTCGCTTTCGAGCGCCTCCGTGAGATACGCCGCAATCGTTTCGTCGTCGGTCAAAAAATCGGCCGCGTCGTAGGGCATGGTTTTGATCGCCATTCGCTTACTCCAATCCGGTCCATTGCGCGACCAGCGTTCTCGCCAGCCTTATGTCACTCTCCTGGGTGCTTTTGTCGCCGCCGCAAAGCAATAGGACCATCACCTCGCCGCGCTGCGTGTAATAGACCCTATAGCCGGGACCGAAATCGACCTTCATCTCGATCACGCCGGAACCAACGCTTCTCGTCTTTCCCGGATTTCCATCCTCGAGACGGTCGATTCGCGCCAAAATCTTCGCACGTCCTTGCCGGTCCCTCAGGTCGCGGAGCCAGACCGCGAATTCTTCCGTCCGGCGAACTTGCACAGTGATCGACGGGCCCCTTCCCTTATCTTCTAAATGTAACTTATGGATTACATATCGTCAATTCCCTATCGCATTGTGTTCGTCACTCCCCGCCGAAATCCCGGTACCTTTCGAGCACGTCGCGCTCCGTGATGACGCCCTCCAGCTCGCTCAGGTCGGCGCGATTGACCACCGGAACGAGGGGCCAGCGGTCCACGTAGCGGAGGGCCATGTCGAGGGGATGATCGGGATGAAGCGATGGAACCGGGTCGGCATTGAGGACGGATTCCAGCGTCTGAGTCCCATTGCCGTTCTGCAACATGGCCTTCAAGCCGGCCTTGGTAATGCTCGCCCATCCG
>JASHTU010000181.1 GCA_030040395.1 Acidobacteriaceae bacterium | reverse complement strand
AAAATGGCCCCGTCCCTCCGACTTCCACCCCATCCCGCAAATGCACGGGATGGGGACCCCGGGGTTGCGGCGCAAATTGGGCCATACTTCGTTGTCGGCCTCGACCTTGGAGCCGCCAAAGCCTTCGGCCTCCGCCTCGTCTGGCCCAATTTTCGCTCGCAACGCTGCCCACCCGTATATGTCGATACACCCTAGCGCTTGCGCAGCCGCACCGATTCCCAACTCGCGTCGGCGGCCCAGCCTCCATCCACTGAGAGCGCGTGGCCGTTCACAAAGCTGCTCTCTTCGTCGTCGGCCAGGAAGGCGATGGCGCGGGCAACATCCTCGGCGGATGCGAACCGGCCCATCGGTATCCGGCCGGTGATGTCGGCGTCCGTGTAGCTGCCTCCGGCCTGGTCGGCCTCGTCCATTTCGGTCTTCACCCAGCCGGGGCAAACGGCGTTCACGCGCACGCCGCGCCCACCCCACTCAGCCGCCAGTGTGCGCGTCAGGCCAATCAATCCGTGCTTCGAGGCGTTATAGGCGGCACGGTCGGCCACCGCAAGCAGGCCGGCCACCGAGGCCACGTTGATTATCGAGCCGCGGCGCGCTTCGAGCATCTTCTTCCCGAAAACCCTCGCCATCAGGAACGGCCCCACCAGGTTCACGTCGATCACTTTGCGGAACTCGGCCGGCGACGTGTCCTCGGCCGGCGAAATCAGGCTGACGCCGGCGTTGTTCACCAGCACGTCAACGCCGCCAAAGCGGGCCAAAACCTCATCTGCGAAGCGCTCCACTGCGGCCTCGTCGGCCACGCTGCCACGCCGGCTCATCGCAGCCCCGCCCTTCGCCTCGATCGCCTTCACCGTTTCCGACGCATCTTCACGATCGATGATGGCCACCCGATAGCCGCGCTCGGCCAGCAATTCCGCCGTTCGCCTTCCAATCCCCTGCCGTCCGCCGGTCACCACCGCCACGCGTCCGCTCGCGCTCATCGCCCGTCCTCCACCTGTGCCCTGCTCCCGTGGATATGTTCGCAAATCCTTCGGCCATAGAGCCAGCAGAGTCCCGCGCTCTAAGCTGTTCCAGTTACCCTTGAAACGGGAGAGTTCATGAACGGCGCGGAGAGTTTGGCCCGCACGCTGCTCAAGAGCGGCGTCGACACCTGTTTCGCCAACCCGGGCACCAGCGAGTTGCATTTTGTTTCGGCGTTGGACGCGGCGCCCGGCATGCATTGCGTGCTCACTCTGTTTGAAGGCGTGGCCACGGGGTGCGCGGACGGCTACGGGCGCCTGGCAGATAAGCCGGCCGTCACGTTGATGCACTGCGGACCCGGTCTGGCCAACGGGTTGGCCAATCTGCACAACGCGCGCCGGGCCTGTGCGCCGGTGGTCAACATCGTCGGAGACCAGGCCACCTATCATCGGCCCCTCGATTCCAATCTGACCGCCGATACCGAAGGCTGGGCGCGTCCGGTTTCCGCATGGGTGCGCACCTCCTCCGCGGCGTCCGGCGTAGGCTTCGACGCGGCCGCCGCAGTGCAGGCTGCCCGCACCGCGCCCGGCCAAATCGCCACTCTCATTCTGCCCGCGGACACCGCATGGGGTGAAGGCGGCATCGTCGCCGAGCCGCAGGCTGCGCCGCCCTTCCCTGAAGCCGCGCCTCACACCATTCGGCAGATTGCCCAACTGCTGCGCAGCGGCGAGCCGGCCATGCTCTTCCTCAGCCGGATGGCGCTGCGCGCCCGGGGCCTTGAAGCCGCATACCGGATCGCCGAAGCCACCGGCGCCCGGTTGATGGCGCAGCAAGCCAATTCCCGCATCGAACGCGGACAAGGACGAGTGCCCATCCAGTGCCTGCCTTATGCCGTGCCTGACGCGATGGCGGCTCTCGCCGGAATTCGCCATCTGATCCTGGTGGGCGCCCAGCGTCCCGTCGCCATCTTCGCTTACCCGAACCAGCCAAGCCATCTTACCCCGCCAGACGCCACGACGCATGTGCTCGCGCGCTTGGATCAGAACCCGGTCCACGCACTCGAGTCGCTTGCCGATGAACTGGGCGCGCCGCCTGCGCCCCCGCCCCATCCCGGTCCCGTTCCCGGCCCGGCCAGCGGCGCCCTTCAAGCCGGCGCAATCGCTCAAACGCTTGCCGCGCTGATGCCGGAGCAGACCGTCGTCGTGGATGAGAGCGTCAGCTTTGGCCGCCCCTTTTATCCGGGGACCCGATTTGCCCCGCCCCACGACTGGCTGCAGAACACGGGTTCCTCCATCGGCATGGGCCTGCCCGTCGCCACCGGCGCCGCGTTTGCCGCCCCGGGGCGGCGTGTCATCGCCTTGCAGGCCGACGGCTCAGCGCTGTACACGGTCCAGGCATTGTGGACGCAGGCGCAGGCGCGCCTCGATGTGACCACGCTCCTTCTGGCCAATCGCAAGTACGCCATCCTCTCAAGCGAGCTCGCCAACGTCGGCGCCCAACCCGGGCCGGTGTTTCAATCATTGACCGACCTACGCAATCCCGATCTTGATTGGATAAAAATCGCCAACGGCATGGGCGTTGAAGCCGCCCGCGCCTGCACTTGCGAACAACTGGCCGATCTCCTCCGCCACTCGCTGGGCCGTAAAGGACCGTTTCTGATCGAGCTCCTGATCTGACCCCGGGGAAACACCAGCGCGCGCTCCGCAAAACTGCGCCGTTCGCTCCGGCTTTGCTTCGCGCACTGCATCGCGCTCATTTTGCCGCCGCTCTTGACGCGTCACTTAGCGAAGAGAGGGCATCGCGTTTTTTGGGCGCCGCATCCCAACCAATGCGCGCCCGCATGCAGGCGGCGCGCAAGCGGAGAAATGAGCGCGTGAAGATCCTCGTTTTCAATCCAGGCAGCAACTCGCTGAAGGCCGGCGTGGTGCGCTGTCATCCGGCGCAGGAAACCGCTGCGGACGGGGAGAAACTTATCGGGGTGATTTGCGAGGGAATCGGCTCGGAGCCACAGCTCTCGCTCTATCGGGGCAAGAAGATCGCCAGCAGCCAGCCCATCGACGCCCGCGATTTTGGCCAGGCCGGCGCTTCGATTCTTCACTGGCTGGCGCGGCGCGAAGACGCGACTGAATCTCTGCTGACCGGGCTTGAATGCGCCTGCATTCGCGTGGCGCATGGCGGCCCGCGTTTCACCCAGCCCGTCGAGGTCACATCTGAAGTCGAGCGCGAGATCGCGGAACTGGCCAAGTGGGCGCCGCTGCACAATCGCCGCGCGCGGACAGAGGTCAAAGCGCGCGGCCTGACTCGCGCCGTTCGATTTTGCGCCGGCCAGGCATCCGCCGGCATCGCCTCATCCATGTGTTCGGGGGCTGTCACACCCGCCTCGCCGCAGGCATCCGTTTGCAACCGCATGGCATCCGAA
>JASHTU010000180.1 GCA_030040395.1 Acidobacteriaceae bacterium | reverse complement strand
GTGGGCGCTCTGGTTGAACCCCTCACCTCGCAAATGGCCGCCTATCTGGGCGTGCAAAGCGGCCTGATGGTCAAGCAGGTGGAAGGTAAGAGCGAGGCGTCCGCTGCCGGGTTGCGCGCCTTCGATGTGATTCTCAGGGTCGGGTCGGACGCCATCGCCACCTCTGCCGATTGGGAGCGCGCGCTGCGCTCCAACCAGGGCAAGCCCGTGCAACTCACCATCCTCCGCGATAAAAAGCAGCAGCAGCTTACGCTCAAGGTGGATTCAAAGCGCCAAAAGAGCGAACTCGGCCCCAAGGAACTGTCCCCGCCCGCCGCCGGTCACTCCGTTTGACCCGCGGCGCGTCGCCGCATCCCGCAGGGCGCCGCCGGATTCCGGCCGGCGCCCTTCGCATTCTTGCCTGCAGCGCGACTCAGAGTCGTTCTGTTCATGATTCGAAGCGCAAGAATCGAGCCAGATGTCTGTGCAACTGCCGGACGCGATCTCAAATCTGACCAACCCCCGTCAAAAGGCTTTGTCAACCCCTTCGCCCCCGCACCCAACCCCACCCCCCCTCATTCCAAACAGAATATTTTTCTTCCCAACCTTGCCGGTTATTTCTGCCAAATCGCTAAAATGGTTTTAGGGGGCAGAACGGGGTGATTCCCTCTTCAGGGTCGGAGCGGCCCGGGACTGGCGGCTAGCGCCGCGACTTGGCGATTCTGTAATTGCTTCCCATGAGCTTGGGTGCCCCGGCGCCGTGAACTAGTCATTTTGTAATCACTCCCAAAGAACTTGGGTGCCCCGGGTCCCGATTTTGGGACCCGGGAAACCACGAGTCTACGCGCTCACGGTATTACGCCGGGCCACGCCGCCATCCCCGGGGCGCCTGCTTTGCGGCCCCTTCGCAGCCAGGCTCAGCCCGGGTCCGCTCCGAAAGCGGGGCAAAACGCCCGAAAATGGGCCGTAAGTCCTTATTATTGGGGATTTTAGGATCTAACTCCTTTATTATCAAGGATTTAGACCCAGTACTAAATAGTATAAGTGATTGTAAACAAACCACTTAACCCCAAAAGGGGTAGAGGGTAGGGGGTAGGGAGGGTTAACGACACGGACCGGGGACATGCCTGACAGATTCAATCGGGGACACGTCTGACACTGCCAACGAGGCTGGGGTAACGGGGACAACGTCATCACGGACGTGAAGAAAACGAGCAGTTGACGGAAGAGAAGCTAAGCTGCGCTTTGTCTTTGGCTACGAACGGGATGAACAGTCAATGCGTGGGTTGCGCTTTTCCATTGACCTTGAAGACGGGCAAGTCCAGGGCGTGACGCGAATCACCACTGGGGGTGAATGGAGTCACTGCCTTTCTCTCATTCGAAAGCGCAGACTCGGAATCCAATGGTCAAGCAGCGAACGAGGCTGGGGAGGAGGAGGCGACCGTGAGTTTTCGGGACGGACTGAAAACCATCGTGCTGGCGACCGAGCTGGACGGACAACAGGAGGGAGCTCTTGAGTATGGGCGTAAGCTCGCCCGCGCCTACGAGGCGCGGATGGTGCTGGCGTACAGTGTGGATCCGCTGGATTTCGCCGCCGTGGATGCGGCGCCGGGCCGGGTCCTCGACGGCCTGACGGAAAAAGCGCAGGCGGCCCTGGACAAGATGGCCGGCGAGCTGCTCCGCGAGGGAATTCACAGCCACTCCGAGATTCGCCAAGCCACGGTGGCGCAGATGCTGGCGGACGTGGCGCGGCAGTACAACGCCGGGTTGATTGTGATCGGCACCAAAGGCAGAGAGGGCGCCGGACCCGTGGTGGTGGGAGCGGTTGCCGAGCAACTGGTGCGGATCGCGCCGTGCCCGGTGCTGGCCGTGGCCGCGGATTGGAACTCTGGCCCGCATCGCCCGGAGCCGGGTGGGCAGGTGCTGCTGGCGATGGAGCGGAATGAGGCGGCCGGGGCGGCGGCGGCTACGGCCTATTCGCTGGCCGAGACCTTTAAGCGCCCGCTTATGGTTCTGCACGTGCGGACAGCGGCCGAGTCCTCAGCAATTCTGAACCCTTGCGAAACTCGCCTGGAGGAGTTTGGCGTGCAGCCGAGCGGGCGCGTACCGGTGCAATGCCTCGTCAAGGATGGCGGCACGGTGGATGCAATCATGAGCGCCATCGAGGTGCACCATCCAGCGATTCTGGTTGTGGGCGTAAAGCGGACGAGCGGCACGCCGGGGCCTCACGGGACGGCTTTCGCGCTGCTGGCGCGGTCGCGCGTGCCGGTTTTGTGCGTACCGCCGGAAGCGAAGCCGGCGGCCGTCGCGCATGAACGCGCGGTCTTGGCCAAGGCGTAAAAGGCGACGCGCCATAGATTGAAACGCGTCAGATGCCAGCAGGCACGATGGAGGAGACAGGGCCGAAGCTAAACAAATTCACCCATTTCTGCCGTCGGCGGGCTCACGGGCTTCGATTTCCAGAACCGCAATCGATGGGTGATTGCGCCGAAGGTTAAGGACGTTATGGATACGCCAGGGGTTGGCAGCTGGGCCGAAGACGAGGGAGAGGTGACGATCGAGTCGAGAACCGCGCCAAAAGAGGTTGTGGCCGCACGTCCGCTGACGGAGCTTCTGGAATGCCCACCGGAAACGGGAAATTTGCTTACCGGGGCCGCCCAGTGTGTCAATTTCGCCGCTGGTGAGCCTGTCTTTCGTCAAGACGCCGATTGCAAGGGGCTGTACCTGGTGGTTTCCGGCCGTTTTGTACGCAAGGCGGAACGGCTGAAAATGCGGCTGACGCTGGGGTCGGCGCGATCCGGCGATCTGGTCGAGCTGGCCGCGGCGCTCGGCGGCAGCCGGCACACCTATACGCTGAATGCGGTCACCCCTGGGACCGCGCTGTTGCTTCCAATTGACCCGCTCCGGCAGGCTTTTGAAACCTATCCGCCCCTCCGTATGCGACTATTGGAAGAGCTGGCGCGCGAGGTTTCCCGTGCCTACGGCGCCTGCTGCTTGAACCGTTCGATTCCCGTTCGGCGGCGTGCAGGCTCCTGCGCATAGAAGCGTCAGGAAAGCTGTAGGCGCAAGGCAGCGAAAAGCACCCTCCGGCGGCCAATGATTGCCGGTCAATTTTCGGTGGAAGTGACACCCGCAATATCGATGTTCTGAAAATTCCTGGTTCCCCTGCCCAAATGAGCTATACTTCAGGTATCCGTCCAGGGTACCCGTATGGCCACATTCCATTCGCATCACCCTCCGGAAGATTGCTTGAACTGCGAACACCGTCATTTGCGCATGTTCTGCAATCTGACGCCGGAGGCGCTTGCCGATTACGACAAAATCGGGATCATGATGAGCCATGCGCGCGG
>JASHTU010000179.1 GCA_030040395.1 Acidobacteriaceae bacterium | reverse complement strand
ACCGGGCGGCCCTCGTTGAACGCCTGCCTGAAGGCTCTAACCGGCCGCGTGCTCCATCTGTTCGGCGTCCATATCGAAATTCGAGTAAACATTCTGCACGTCGTCCAGTTCCTCCAGCGCTTCGAGCAGACGAATCATTTGGCTGGCGGCGTTGCCTTCCAGTTTGGTATAGCTCGCGGCCACCATGGTCACCTCGTGGATCACGGTTGGAATTCTCGCCGCCTTGATCGCGGCGTACACCTCTTCATACGCGCCGGGTTCGGTAATGATCTCCCAAGTGTCGCCCTCGTCATTCAGGTCCTCGCCCCCGTGTTCGAGCACGATGTCCATCAATTGCTCTTCGCTGGCGGCGGATTTTTCGACGGCGATCAGACCCTTTTTGGAAAACATGAAGCGCACCGAGCCGCTTTCGCCGAGGTTGCCGCCGTTTTTCGCGAAGGTGTGCCGGATCTCGCTGACGGCGCGATTGCGGTTGTCGGTCAGCACCTCGATGATGATGGCCACTCCGCCCGGGCCGTAGCCCTCAAACGAAATCTCCTCGTAATTGACGCCTTCGAGTTCGCCCGTTCCCCGCTGAATCGCCCGCTTGATGTTCTCAGCGGGCATATTTTCCGCCTTGGCGGCCAGAACCGCGGTGCGCAGCCGCGGATTGCCGTCCGGGTCGCCGCCTCCCTTGGCGGCAATGGTGATCTCCTTAATGAGCCGCGTGAAAATCTTGCCGCGCTTGGCGTCCAAGGCGCCCTTTTTGTGCTTGATGGTGGCCCATTTCGAATGGCCGGACATAAGAACCTCGACGGGAACAAAGGATACGGCCCAGGCAGCCGCCCGACCTGTGAGTATACCACTGGCCGTGGTGAACGAGATACCGCGCCGGAGGCCTTAAGTAACCGGCGCCAACGCCCATTCCATGGCGGGGTTTCCGGGGCCCCGGAAGCTGCGATTCCATCCACTTTTTGCCGCTTACCGGACTTGGGCTTTGGGTTTGCGCGCATCGACGGCCCGCGGCCAGCGGCGCGCCTCGAAATAATCGAGGCAGAGCGCAATGGCGATGGGCCCGGCGACCTCAATGGTCATAAATACGTCCACTTTTCCCGTTCGCCGGATATACGTTGCCAGCGCAATCGCCAGTAGCACTCCATTGATGCTGAGCCAGATGCAGGCAACGCGCCGATGCCAGAAGGCCAGAGCGCACGCCGGTAAAATCGTCAGCGAGTTCAACACCGACGCCAAAATGTCGAAAGAACTGTCGTACGCTCCTCTGGTGATGAACGGCGTCATGATAAAAGGCAAGAACCCCCAGAGCATCCCGATCACCAGAAAAATTCTCAGCCAGAACTGCCGTCCCCGCGCCTTTTCATCCGTTTCGCCCATCTGTCCTTGAGTCTACCGAATCCGGCATCTCCGGAACCCCAAACGGGGACCAAGGGACCGAGGGAACAAGGGAACAAGTGTACCGAGCGAGTCCGCAGAAA
Organism: Acidobacteriaceae bacterium; assembly: GCA_030040395.1. Classification (GTDB taxonomy): domain Bacteria; phylum Acidobacteriota; class Terriglobia; order Terriglobales; family Acidobacteriaceae; genus Telmatobacter. The sequence goes on along the minus strand of JASHTU010000179.1, from coordinate 3,096 downwards.
GGGTTTTTTGGTAGTAGTGCAGTTTGCTTTCCGCAGGACTGCTGAATGGCGTTAGGCTGCCTGGACAAACTGCACTGATCCTCCCGATCTATCTGGTGCTTAATCCGCTTGGCACTTCGGCAGGTGGCGGACCTTCGCCGCTCTGAGACGGAGCGTCACTCTCTCTAAGTACCGATGCTTCCGAAATCTTGAGGACGCCGTAAGCGTATTCCCTAAGAGCCATAACGACGAATGCAGCTTCCGCGAACAGGAATATTCCTAGATAAAAGACCTGAAGCAAACCATCGTTATCTATCGGGTAGTATGTGCCTTGCCTTTGAAGCACCTGCTGGACGGTGAGCGCAGAATCTCCGTTGCCTGGCAATTTCTGCCCAAGCCTTTCGCCGATAACCTGGTCGAGAATGAAAGTGTATCCGACGTAGGATAGGACACTCAGCACAATGAGGCAAAGAGGTAGCAGATTGGTCGTTCGAACTCGGGCGCGGTTTCTTCTGCGAACAGACCATGCATAATCGCGCGCGTCTTCACCCTCACCAGCTAGCGAAGGCTCATGGATCGGTACCATTGCCGGCACGAACATATTCCTCGCGTAGAAGATCCACGCGACTATGAGGAACCCGAGCAAACCGGAAAGGGTGGCGAGCGCCTTTCTGTCCGAGTCGAAAACGGGAATGGCTTTGGATAGCGTGAGCAGTGGAGCCACCCCGGCGGTTATGAGTGGCATGACGCCCATGTAGCTCTTGAAGAATATGGCGAAATTGCGCAGTCGATTGTCCCGCTCATCAGCACTCATCTTACTCACCTTTCGGTGTCTGAATTATGAGGGATCAGTCCAGATCATTCCAAGAAAATTGTGATTGAGGCAGCTAAGAGCGTCGCATCGGCAGTCGTCCTCATGGCCATCTGCAGCAGTCCGCGCGTTTGCGAACCGAGAGGGCGGAGAAGGCGCGCCCGGCCTCGCGGTACCCGATGCTCTGCCGATCTGCCGCTCTCGCTTTTACGAGTGGCTCCCTAAAATAGCCTTGTCGCGGAAGGATCGGCACCCCAAGAATTCAAACTGACCCACTACCGGTTTTTTGAACAGGGTTTGCGGGATTATTCGTTCATGGCGGAGATTTCGTGCAGCCATCCGGGGGCTTTGAGCAGCTCGCGGGGACGCGAGCCGTCAGCGGGACCGACCAGGCCATCGCGCTCCATTAAGTCGATCAGATGCGCGGCGCGGCCGTAGCCGATGCGCAAACGGCGCTGCAGGAGCGAGGTGGAGGCTTTGCCGAACTCGAAGACCAGGCGGACCGCGTCGTCGAACATGGGGTCGTTCTCGTCGGGATCGTCGTTGGCTCCTTCGAAAGCGGCCTGCTCGTCCTTGGGCGATTCGAGGAAGCCCTCGACGTACTCGGCCGAGCCCTGCTCTTTCCAGAATGTGACCACCGCCGCGGTTTCTTTCTCGCTGACGTAAGGGGCATGAAGGCGCAGGAGGCGGCTGGCGCCGGGGGGAAGAAAGAGCATGTCGCCGCGGCCGAGGAGGGCCTCGGCGCCGTTGGTGTCGAGGATGGTGCGCGAGTCGACCTTGGTGGCCAGACGGAAACTGATGCGCGTGGGGACGTTGGCCTTGATGAGGCCGGTGATGACGTCGACCGAGGGCCGCTGGGTGGCGAGGACGAGATGGATGCCGACGGCGCGGGCCATTTGGGCGAGGCGGGTAACGGACTCCTCGACGTTGGCGCGGTCGAGCATCATCAGGTCGGCCAACTCGTCGATGATGATGACGATATAGGGGAGCGGCTCTTCGGGCTGCTCTTCATCGAAGAGCGAAGGCATGGAGCCCTCGAAGAGCTTGTTGTACTGGTCGAGGTTGCGCACGCTCCGCGAGGCGAGGAGCTTGAGGCGGCGCTCCATTTCGCGGACGGCGTTACGGAGGGCGTTGGCGGCCAGCTTGGAATCGGTGATGATGGGCGTGAAGAGATGGGGAATGCCCTCGTACATGCCCAGCTCGACGCGCTTGGGATCGACGAGGATGAGGCGCACCTGGCTGGGCGTGGTGCGGTAGAGCAGGCTCATGATCATGGCGTTGATGGCCACGGATTTGCCCGAGCCGGTAGAGCCGGCGATGAGGATGTGGGGCATGGAAGCAAGATCGGCGGTGACGATGCGGCCGTTGATGTCCTTGCCCATGGCGAGAGTGAGGCGCGACTTGGCGCGGGCGAAGGTTTCGCTTTCGATGACGTCGCGCAGGTGGATGATTTCGCGCTCGTGGTTGGGCACCTGGATGCCCACCGTGCTCTTGCCGGGCATGCGCTCGATGAGGATGCTTTCGGCGCGCATGGCGAGGCAGAGATCGTCGGCGAGGCTGGTGACGCGCGAGTATTTGACGCCCGCCTCGGGCTTGAACTCGTAAGTGGTGACCATGGGGCCGGGGTTGATTTGCACCACTTGGCCGCGCACGTCGAACTCGGCGCATTTCTCGACGAGGACCTTGGCTTCCTCGCGGAGGGCCTCTTCGCGGATGGTTTGCGGGCCTTCGCCGAGGTTGAGCAGGGTGCTTGAGGGCAGCTTGAATCCACTGATGTTCTTGGGCACGACGGGGGCGGGGTGGGGTTGGGCGTCGGCGCGGTTGTGGATGGCGATTCCCTGCATGGGGGGCGGAACGGGCACGGGCTCGAACTGGAACGTGGAAAGCGGGCCGGCTGGCAGACGCTGGGGGGCTGGCGGCGCCGGGGCCTGGGCCGCAGGCCGCCCTGGATCCTGGGCCGCAGGCCGCCCTGGATCCTGGGCCGCAGGCCGCCCTGGATATTGAGCGGCGGCGGGCTGGACCGCCGCTGGCGCAGCGTTGGTGGGTGCGGGCGAAGCGGGCGCAAAATCAGGTTCGGCGCGCTCCCAAATACTGGTGCGGCGCACCGGCGGAGCGATGGGGATTCGCGAGTCCGCGGGCGCAGCGGCGCGTTGGAAGGCCGGAATGGCGTCAACGGGGTCCTCTTCCACAAGGCGTTTGCGGCGGCCGAAGAAGCCGGCGATGCGGCTAGCGGTTCCGCGCGAAGCTTCCGGGGCGGCTTCTGGATCGATGCCAGGGATGAAGGGCTGGCCAGGTTCAGTTTGTTC
>JASHTU010000178.1 GCA_030040395.1 Acidobacteriaceae bacterium | reverse complement strand
CTGCCGCTTTGGATGCGGCCCTTTGCTCTTTTCCCGGACCGGTTCCCTCCTCAAGGCAAGCGGCCCTGGGGTGGGGCATGTTTGCTGGTGCGCGAGTAAACGAGAAGACTCGGGCGGCTCCTTCTCAGCCCGTTACTTGTCGTTGGGATCCGATTGCTGCTTCCGCGCCTTTTCTTCCGCGGCGGCCTGCGCGTCGAGGCCGTGAGTGGGGCCCTTGTGCAGAAACTTGCGCGCGAGACCCGGCCAGAACTCGTTGAAGATCGATCCCCCCGCGCCCTCAGCAACCTGAATTACGGCGCCCGAGACGGCAAGTTCGGTGCTGGAATTGCCTGCGGGATAGTAGAGATGCCAGAGCTCGCCGGCGGCGAAGTTGCCTGGCAGATTTCCGTAGTTAGGCCCCACTTGCGGTTGTAGTCGTTCCTGGCGATGAAGTTGGTGGCCAGAGAGTAAAGGATGCGGTGTTTGGCGCCGGCCCGGGCCCCGTGCGGAAGTAGCGCGGGTCCTGGCGAAAGATCACCGGAAAAATGCCGGCGTTAAGGATGTCGCTGTCGAAGGTGTCGAGATACGCCGCGCCGGTACGCTCGAAGTAGCCCTTGGGGCCCCAGGGAAAGCCCTTCAGACGGAATCTCCCGCAACAGCGGGTTCACCATGCCACAATGTCCCGTCCCCGCGTGACCACACGCCTCAGTCTGCTAGTTGCCGCTTGCACCAGGGCTGCCGGCAGGATCTTGTCGGGACTTGTGCGACAGCTTGCGATGGATGTCGGGCCAGAATTCTTTGACAACGATCGTGGTCGTGTCTAACGCGATCTGTGTTCCCCATGTGCTCGTTGTGTTCGCCAAGGTGCGCTCGGAAGGAACAAACAGGTGGGGATTGGTGGGCGTGCTAATGTAGGCGCTCCTGGGATGATAGCTGTAGGTCGAGATTGCGGCTGCGACCGCCGCCCCGAAAATCTCGGAGTAATTGAACTGAGAGTGCCCGGAATCGGTGCGAGTCACAACAATGCGGCTGGCCGCATAGCCGGCACGGTGTACAAATCCTCCCTGGCTCGACTGATAAAAGCGAGGATCCTGGTGAAGAATGGAAGGAAAAACGGCGCCGACCATGAAGTTCTCGACGCTGCTGTCGCCCGCCGTGGTCCCGTAGCGCTTTGCATAGGCGATCCAGCCCTGGCCGTATGCCGGATCGCCGTCGTCCGCCTGGCTGATCGCGGCAAGCAATCCCCACCAGGGGTATTCGACGTGATCGAAATTGCCTAAGGCGACAACTTTGAATTTTTGCCCGACCGTGAGCGGCGGGAGCTTGCCGGTTTGCTGCAACGTCAGGAAGTTCGGAAGCGTGTAGAAGAGCCGGTCATTCGACGTTCCCGCAACTTTGCCCGGGTCGCTGGTCTTCTGCGCACCCTTGTCCTTGTCATTTTCAGGGGTGCTCTGCGGCGCGGCTTGCGTACTTGAGGACGAGCTCGGCGAGGATGATGCCGACGCTGGCGGATTCGGTGTCTGCTGCTGCATGACAGTCGGCGCGTCGGGGAGCGTTGCTGCGGTTGGGCTCGTGGCCTGGGCGATGGCTGGAACGGCGGTTGCCGCCAGCAAGACGGCGCCAGCGAGCCCCAACGAGGTCGAGCGTGAAAGTACGTGCATTCTTTTCCCAAATCCTGCGCGGCGCTATTGCTGTCGACGCCTGCGATGAAAGATATGTGCGTTGATGTCGAGCCAGAATTCGCGGAACACGTTGGCTGGCGCATCGCGACCTACGGCATATGCATATTTTTCCGTGTAGCCGCTAGCGGGGAAGGCTCACCGGCAGACCCACCCGATCCTCACACGTTTCCTCTTGGTTAGACGCAAGAGTGGGGGTTGCAGACTCAAGGAAGCAGCGCCTGACCGGGCCAAGGCGGCGGCGGGAAGATGACCGCAACGAGATCATGCGGCAGCACAAAATAACTGTTTCGGATTGAGTAGTTTACGCGGAGAAGTCGATATGGCCTCGCTGGGGGTCTGTCGAGACCAGCTTCACCGTCACCCGATCGCCCACATCCAGCCCTTTACCGCCATGCACCAGCATCCCTTCCACATGCGCGTCGAGCGCCCGCACAAAAGTTCCATGCTGGTTCACGCCCGTCACCACGGCGCGATAGCTTTGCCCAATGTGCTTGGCCAGCACCACCGCGGCAATGCGCTTTTGCATCTCCCGCTCCACCTTGCGCGCCGCGTCTTCCATCTGCGTGCACCGCGCGGCGATGGCCTCGAGCTGCTCTTCTGTATACGGTTGCGCGGCCCCGGAAAACCAGGCCTTTAGCAGCCGCTGCGTCACCATGTCGGGAAAGCGGCGATTAGGCGCGGTCGAATGAGTGTAATCCTCGACCGCCAAGCCAAAATGTCCCGGCGAGGGTTGGCCCGGCTTGACGAGAACATACTCGCCCGGCCCCAAAAGCTTCACCACCGCCAGCGAGAGATCGGGAAAGTGGTCGGGGTCCTTCTGTTTCTGCGCCAGCAGAAACTCGTTCAGCGCCTTTGAGTCGGGCTCGCCGGGCAGTTTTGTGCCCAGTCCCTCGGCAAGCTCTACGATGCGACTCCAGCGCTTGGGCGTACGCACCACGCGCCGGATCGACGCCACGCCCGCCTCCTGAAACGTCCGCGCGATCACGCCGTTGGCTGCCACCATGAACTCCTCGATCAGCGACGTGGCGTGATTCTTTTCGAGCGGCTTGATCTCGACCACCTCTTCCTGGAGCATTACCGGCCGCGTTTCGACGGTTTCCAGATCCAGCGCGCCGTGCTGGTAGCGTCTGCCCAACATGCATTGCGCCGCTTCGTGCTGCAACTTGAGCTGCGCGGCCAAGTCGGCGCTGGCGGCGATCTTCGCCGGCGCCGGCCCGTGGCTCTCCAGCCATGCCCCCACGCTGCCATACGCCAGTTGCGCGCGGTTGCGCACCAGCGCCCGATACGCTTTTCCATTGGAAGCCGCGCCTTCCGCATCCACGCAAACCTCGATCACGATCGCGGCCCGATCCTCATTTTCATTCAACGACGTGACGCCCTCTGAAAGCTCCGTAGGCAACATGGAAAAGACCTTCACGCCTGTGTAGACGGACGTCGTCTCGCTCCGCGCGTGGCTGTCGATCACCGTGCCTTTGTGGACGCGCGCATCCACATCGGCCACGCCCACCAGCACGCGAATGTTGCCGTCGCCCAACCGCTCGGCCCACTCGATCTGATCCAGATCCTTCGATGTGTCATTATCGATCGACGACCAGAGCAATTCCCGCAAATCCTTGAGGCCCGCGCCCGGCGGAGTCTCCACCTGGGTCTCAATCGCAGCCAGCTCCGCATCGGTTCCGTCGGGAAACTCAGGTTGAAATCCGTGCTCGATCATCGCCCCGCGCGCCGCGGCCACAAGATTGAAATGAGCGGCATGATTAGAATGCATGAAGACCCTGTTCCTTGCAGGCAAAATGCCATTCTACCGCCCCGCTCTTAGGGCGCCGTCGTCCCCGGCGAAATCACATTGACCGCAAAGTACACGCTCCGGCTCATCACCGTGTTATCGACATAAGCCGATCCCGCAGCCGCCTGGGCTCGCAAGCAGCAGAAGCAGGATGAGCCGGCGGCGCAGCCGCCTCCCCGAGGGCGCCCGGGAAAGGATCGGCATCGGCTTCCAAGCGCGTCAAAACGTCGATCCGACCACCACCTGCTGAATGCCCAGATCCGAAAGCACCTTGGGCTTGGCTTCTTCCACGGCCAGCAAATTGTGGCAAACCGAGCAGTCCTGCGGAATCGCGTTGCCGTTCTTGGCCAGGTGGCTGCCATCGTGGCAGCGGAAACAGCCGGGGTAGCTCATGTGTCCGATGTGGTTCGGATGCGTGCCCCACGTCACGTCCATGGAAGG
>JASHTU010000012.1 GCA_030040395.1 Acidobacteriaceae bacterium | reverse complement strand
GAAGCGGCGGGGCGCAACGCGCCAGATTCGGAGTCGGCCGCAAATGCGACAATCTGGCCCGGGCTGCCCGGCGCGGTGTTCGTGGAATCCGCGACAAATACGTAATCGATGGTGACGATGATGCATCCGGACAGGAGGGTGGCCACCGCAAGGCCAATCGTAGAGACCAGAACAAGCTGGCTCACTTTGTTCAACTTCATGCGCTTCCTTCGTCGTGGGCCGTCGGATCCTAGCCCCCTGAATACTTGTTGAGGTTTCCCGAAACTATTGTAAGAGCCGGACGCTGAGTGACGCCACGGGCCCGGTTCCGGAGCCGGTTCATGGCGTCAATCCGGCCCCCGTGCCGTTGTGTGGAATGGCTGCTACCGCCGTCGGCTGATCGCTGGCCACGAATGGGGAAAACTGCGTTTCAAGCAGCGTTCCGGCTGTCGGGCTCAACTCGAAGCCGGAAACCGAGTTGCCAAGATAATTCGCCGTGTAAAGAAAATGCTCGGTCGAAGGGTCGATGCCAATGGCCACCGGCTGCGTCCCCGTGGTGAAAGTCCCGATCTCCGTTAAGGCCCCGCTGTTGATCGAATAAGCCGTAACCGTCTCATCCAGAGAGTCAGTCACGTAGGCGTACGAATATGCGGGATCGACCACAATGGCCGACGGCCCATCTCCGGTCGCAAACTCGTTTGTCCCCCCCGCTCCGTTGGTCATTGGCGTCAAAGCGCCGCTTGTCGCGGAAACGGCGAAGCCCAGAACATCTCTGTTCCCGTAGTCGGTCACGTAGAGGTAGGAACTCGTAGCATCGCTGGCCATTCCCGAAGGCTGCACGCCGGCTGCAAAAGGGACGCCGCCGTTCAAAGGGCACAACGTCCCCGGCGGCAGCGTTCCCGACGGGATAGGCCCGGACGCCGGACACGCTCCTCCCGCCGGGACCGGCGTCGAACTGGCAGGCGCCACCGAGAAACCGAAGATGTAGCCCACAAAGGGGCTCATCGAGGAGTCGTAGGCCGTGACATAGACGTAGTCGCCGGATGCCAGCACATTCACCGCCGTGGGCACAATCACGTGCGAGGCGTTCGCACCTGACAGCGTCAAGGGCCAGTAACTCCCGTTCACATTCGCATTCACGGCCGGCGATCCAAGGCACGTGGTCGCGGCGCAGGTTGACGTTTTTCCGGTCAGCGGATACACGGCGATCGAGCCCGAGCACGGCTGCGCTGTCGAGCAGATAGGTAGCGGCTGATAAGTATCTAACACGAACAGATTCGACTTATTAGCGGCCAGCGCCAGCGGATAGATTCCCGGCGTATTCACCGTGTTGAATGGATACAGCTTGCCGTCGCTGCCGATTACGAATTGGACAATGTTGTTGTCGTCCTGGTTGGCGACAAACAGGCTGTCGTAAGCGGCTGACACCGCTTCGGCCACGGGATCGCGCCCGCCCGAAGGAAACGGCGACGATGGAATCTGCCGCATCCGCCCCGATTCGGAATTGATTTCGAAGACGTCGATCAGGCCGTATTGATTCGCTCCGAAGGCCTTCGAACTGGACACGTAGACGAAATCCACGGTCAGGGTTTGCGTGAACTGCGAGCAGGCCGTCACCAGCAAAGCCGCCAGCAGGCCGGCCGCGGAGACCAGCACAAGCTGGCTCGATTTCTTCAACTTCATGCCCATCTTTCGTCAACCGGCCGAAACCTTGGCCTCAAATTATCCATGTAAATTCAGGGTCGCGCGCAAACTTTACGGGAACCCCGGAAATGCTCTTCCGGCCTGCGATTGTTCTGGAGCGAGGCGAAAGCGTCCTGCCGGACCATCTCCCTAACCCACGCGCCCATCGATCAGGCACCAGGTGGCCGGGCCTTGCAGCGGATAGTCGCTGTTGACACGCCCGGTATGGAGGTTGCCCGAGTTCGGGTCGATGATTTGGCCGGTTATGGACGAATCGTACATGTTGGCCGTGTAGATGAACTGATCCGAAGGGTCTTCCACAATGCACTGCGGTCCCGAGCCCGAGCCGAACCTCGAAGGCGTCGTGAACTGAAGATTAAAGGCCGGGCTGGAGTAGACGTTGTAGCCGGCAATGCCGCTTTGCGGATTGTTGCCCGTTATGTTATCTCCCTGGTTGGCCACGTAAAGATACTTGTTCTTCGATTCTTCGAGCAGTTGGATCGGATTCGACAAGGTCGGATCGTCAGGCACGACGGGATCCGTCTGCGCCTGCAGCGCCCCATTGGCGCCCACCGTGAAGGCAAGTATCTGGCTGGGATAAACGCCGGGAGAAAAGGCGCCGTTGGTGTTTGACGGGATCGTGATTGGCTCGTTGTCGAGCACATAAATCGTGCTTTGCGCGCTGATAATCGCCGTACCCTGCGCGATCCCGAGCGGCTGGGCGCTGTTCTGGCTCAATGTCAGTTGCCCGCTCGCATACGTGTACGGCCACACCTGGCTCCCTCCCGTGTACGGGAACGAAGCCGGTTGTGTCGGAGCGGTCAGGGTCAGTAAATATGTCGAAGTCAGCAAAAATTCGACCGGATTGACCGGCACCGGGAAATAGGTGAGCGGCACGCCGCCGGCCGCGGTCACCTGGGCGTTTTCCACCAGCGACAGCCGCCCCGTGGTCTGGTTAATCTGGAAAATCGTAATGTCGCCGCAGGTCGTCACCCCCGCTCCCAGCGCCAGCGTGCAACCGTTTGTGTTCGGATTGTACGAGGTCGCGTAATTGTCCGGGGAGTCGTGGTCGAGCGCCAGCAGGTAGTTGCCCGTGGAGTCGGCCAGCAGCCGGAAGGGATTTCTGCCTTGCGTGAAAAACGTGTGTTGCGGCGTCAGGATTCCGTTTCCGCCCACCGCAAATTGGGTGATGTTCGCGTTTTGGCAAGGGTCCGCGGTGGTGCAGTCGCCGTTGCCTCCCGCGTTCAACCCGCGGTTCAATACATACAGAAAGCGGCTGCCCGTGAGCAGAACCGCGCGAACCGGATTCGCCCCACCCGACGACACCGGCAATCCGTTAATTGTCGTCAGCAAGCCGGTGTTGTGATCGATCCTGTATCCCGAGATAATGCCGTTACCGCTGGGTTGGGCCGTCACTGTGCCCGTAACATACAAATAACCGGTCGAATAACTCACAACGCAAGACGAAACGCCGAAGATGACGCCCACGCAAAGGGCCCCCATCAGGAGTGCCTTGCCGAATTTCCTAAACTTCATGCGATTCCTTCATCCTGGTCCGGCGTACGCCGCCAAGTTTGGTCGTTCCCGAGCAGTGCTGGGTTGGGACGGGTCCCTGATGCATTGTAAAAGCCCAGGCCATGTTGTGCCTATAGCGAAACCAGAGAAGATGTTTCTCGGAGCCGGGCATTCAATTCCGGGTCCTCAGCGACCCTGCTCTCCAGAAGACGGGGTTTTGCCTTATGGCGTGAAAGGAGCGGGGCCCGTCACCGAACCAGGCGGGAGAAAACATCCCTGGTTTCGCCTTAGCAAGCAGGACGGACCGGAAAAAAGACGCCCACTGCCCAGGCTGCCGGAAAAATTGGCATCCGGGCCGTACAAAAAAATCTGATTGCGGTTTGGACGTGCGGGCGCCCTGATTCGTCAACGCGCCGGCGCACTGCAAGGACTCGTTCCCGCCCTACCAAACCCGGCACGAATGCACCGGATACATCGGCTGCCCCTTCTTGCATCCGAAGGCCTTGCCGAACTCTTCAAAGTTCTCGACCGTCCCTTCCACCCGCCACTTTCCCGGCGAGTGCGGATCGACCAGAGCCGCCTGCCGCGCCGCGGCCTCCCGCGTGTTTTGGCACCAAACCTGCGCGAACCCGATGAAATATCGTTGCGCTTCGGTATAGCCGTCGATTTTCTCCTCCATGGACTTGCCCTGCTCCTCGAGTGCGTCCTCGAGCGCCATATAAGCGATGCGCAACCCTCCGTTATCGGCCGTGTTCTCGCCCAGCGTCAGCCGCCCGTTCAGATGCGTCGCCGGCGTATTGCCTTCCTCCGGAGCCGCCTCAAATTGGCTGTACTCGTCGGCCACGCACGACGTCCGTTCGTCAAACGCCTTGCGGTCCGCCTCCGTCCACCAGTCGCGCAGGTTGCCGTGACCGTCGTACTGCGACCCTTGATCGTCGAAGCCGTGCGTCATCTCGTGCCCGATCACCACCCCGATGCCGCCGTAGTTCACCGCCGCGTCGGCCTTGTAATCGAAAAACGGCGGCTGCAAAATGCCCGCCGGAAAATTGATGTCGTTGAACGACGGGTCGTAATACGCATTCACCGTCGGCGGCGTCATGCCCCACTCTTTCTCATCCACCGGCTTGCCCAACTTGTTGTAGTTGAAATTGCGGTCGAACACCGCCACGTGGTGCGCATTCGCGATCAGCTCCGTAGGGCTTACCTTTACGCTCGAGTAGTCCTTCCACTTCTCCGGGTAGCCGATCTTCTCCCGAATCATCTTCAACTTTTCTTCGGCCGCCTGTTTCGTCGCGTCGCTCATCCACGGCAGCGTCTTTATATCGGCGGCCAACGACTTCTCCAGGTCCCCCACCAGGTTCTCCGTGCTCTCTTTGGCCGCGGGCGGAAAATTCTGCTTCACCCAGTCCTGGCCCACCGCCTCGCCCAGCGCGTTGTCGGTCATCGAACTGCACCGTTGCCAGCGCGGTAGCGGCTGTTTCTGCCCCGCCAATGTCCGCGCGAAGAAATCGAAGTTCTCATCGAAGAAAGCCTTGGGCAGGTCCTCGGCTTGCCCGTGCAGCACGTGCCAGCGCAAATAGCTCTTCCACGCCGCCAGCGGCTGGCTTTGCAGCAGCCCATTGAGCGCCTTGAAATAATCCGGCGTCGCCACGTTCAGCGTGTCGAAGGGACGAATGCCCGACCGGTGGAAATAAGTCTCCCAATCAAACTCCGGCGTCAATCCCTGGAAATTCGCAACCGTGTAAATGTGATAATGGCTGGCGGGATTGCGCAACTCCGTCCGGCTGAGGAACGCCTTCGCCATCGCGGTCTCGATGGTGAGCACCGCATCGGCTTCCGTGGCCGCCTCCGCGGGCGTATCACCCGCCAGCGTGAACATTTTCTTCATGTGCGTCACATATTCGGCGCGAATCTCCACAAAGTGCGGCGAGTCGCTGATGTAGTATTCGCGGTCCGGCAGCGAAGTGCCTCCTTGAAACGCCTCCGCAATCTGCATCGACGAGTCCTTTTCGTCCTGCGCCACGCCAAACTCGAAAAAACCGTCCGGCGTCCCCTGGTTTTCAAGCTCGCTCAGCAGCTTCGGGAGCTGCTTCACGTCCTTCAGCTTCGCGATCTCCGCCCATGCCGGCTTAATCGGCGAAAGCCCCTGCTGCTCGATGGCGGCCGTATCCATGCATGCCGCGTAAAAGTCCCCGTACTGCTTCTGGAGCGGCGTCTTCGGGTCGGTGGCGGCGGCATCCAGAATCTTCCACAGCAAATAACGGTTCCGCTGCTGCACCAGCGAAAACGACCGCACCCAGCGCGTCTGGTCCGCCGGCACGGGATTGTTCTTCAGCCAGCTTCCACACGCGTATTGGTAGAAATCCACGCAGGGATCGACGCTCAAGTCCATAGCCGCGGGATCAAAGCTGTTTACCACCGGCGGCGGCGTAGGCTTGCTCTGGTCCGATTGCGAAGCCGTAGGCGTCTGCGCCCATGCAGACCCGGCCGCAAGCATCAAAATGGGAGCAAAACGGAGCGCGTTCATCGAAATTTCTCCTTGAAAGGAACGGCATCGTCCGGCCGGCGTTCATGGGGTAGCCGGTCGCCGGCGCCGGGCAGGAATGCAGGTAAGCGGATCAACACGGGTCGTAATGTTCAACAGCCTACCACACCCCCTCAGCTCGTCTGTTCTTCGGCCAACGAGAACCGCCTGCAGCCCTCGTTGCAATGCGCGCCTGAATGCGTGGTTCTTGCGACCCTACCGCGCTTCAGACGGATCCGGCGAATCCGCGGTGTCGAGGTCCACAAAGGTGTCTGCGCTCGGCGCCAGTCCCGGCGCGTAACAGTTGCCATCCGGCGCATCGTTCTTCGGGCACTGCGCG
>JASHTU010000177.1 GCA_030040395.1 Acidobacteriaceae bacterium | reverse complement strand
CACCTACCGGGCACGGCTGGGAAGTTCCGGTGCGACACCTGAAGTGCAGCAAAAACTTATGCGGCACAGTTCGATCGACATGACGATGAAGTATGGCCAGAACCACATGCTCGACTCGACCCGCCCGGCCAATGCCAAGCTGGTCGAGGAGCTGTTAGCGGCTGGGGCACTGTCAGATGCGCCCTTATCGCGCCCTCAGATTCTGTAAATGGTTGCGGGGGCTGGATTTGAACCAGCGACCTTTGGGTTATGAGCCCAACGAGCTACCGGGCTGCTCCACCCCGCACTTTGATTTTAGCAACCCAGGTTATGAGGGTCAAATCGACCCCACCGCGATCATCGAGATCCCGCGTTGAATTCAACGCCGATCGTTTTGTTCGTTTTGCTTCCTCAATTTGCTGTCCATGGGCCGCACTATCTGTCCATCTCCGAGGGGTTGAACGTGGAATGGAAATCCACGCTCTCCGCGTTTTTGCCCTCAAGGCTCTCCTCCGCTTTTCCCTCTTGACATGCTCAGCGCGCCTCCGCTAGCGTGTGTCACGTAACTCGGTTAGCGGGCGCCGATGCGCAAACCTCCTCGGGCGTAGGGATCTAACCTTTCGGTTCTTCTAAGATTTACAGCTAAAAAACATATCTGGAGAGGGCTATTTCCATGAAAAACTTAGCACTTGCCATTCTGATTGCGTTTGCGGCGGGGAACGCGGCACCGGCCTTCGCGCAGGTGAAGCAGACCCGGGAACAGATTCTTTTCTACACCTCGGATTGGAAGGGCGACCGGTTCCCAGACGGACGACCGAAGCTTCCCGACGACCTGCTCAAACGCGCAGCCAGCATGAGCATCGAGGATATCTGGGGCTACCTGCGCTCTCACGGCTATCGCTCTCAATACGAAGGCAACTGGCAGGCGCTTCACATGACCAACGAGAAGCCGATCGTGGGCCGTGCCCTGACCGCTCAATACATGCCTACGCGGCCAGATATGCGGAAAGCAATCATTGCCGAAGGCAAAGCGGAAGGCCGGGTCGCCACTGGAACCAACAGTTGGCCGATCGCGGAATTGGTTGAAGGCGACGTCTACGTCGCCGACGGGTGGGGCAAGATCGAATACGGAACACTGATTGGGTCGAACCTTGGCAACGGCATCGCCGGCCATACCCATGCCGGCTTTATTTTCGACGCCGGCGTTCGCGACCAGGAGGAGCTCCGCGAAATTCCGAATTTCAACGGAATGTATAAAGGCTACGATCCCACCGCCTGGCAGGACATGGAGCTGACCGGGATCAATGTTCCCGTTCGCATTGGCCAGGCAGTTGTTCTGCCCGGAGATCTGGTGCTGGGCAAACCCGAGGAAGGTGTGCTCATCATTCCCGCCATCCTGGCCGAGCAGGCCGTGGCCGCCGCGGAATTTACCTCACTCACCGACGACTACAACTTCGAGCTGAACCGCGAGGGTAAGAATGGCGGCCAGTTCGAGGGGGGCTGGGACGCAGCCAAGTACGACGCCTTCGCCAAGTGGATCGATCAGCATCCGGAAAAACTGAACATGCCGCGGACAGAGTTCGATCAATTGCTGCAGGAAGCCAAACAGCGCAGCACGCGTCCGCAAGGCACCGGTGGGCCGGAGTTCTAGAGCAGTTCCAGAGTTCATGTGCCCTTTTCGAGATCGTGCAGGGTGCACCTTTTTCAGGGAAAAAAACCACTTCCCTCCAGCGGCTCCGGAATATAGGAACAACTCTGAACTGTAGTAATTTCTTCGGCGCGGGTTACGCTCCCGCCAACTGGTCCATCAGCGTGTCGAAGTCCTCGAGACGGGCATATTCGATAATGACTTTACCGTGGCCGCCGCGATCCTCAATCGAGACTTTGAGCCCTAACGCGCGCTGCAGGCGCTCCTGGGCGTCACGAACGTTGGGATCGACCGGCGGTGCGGGTTTGGTCTTTTTGGGGGCGGTTTCTTCCGGGTGGATCCGGCCCTGCACGTAGCTCTCAGTTTGGCGAACAGAAAGCGAAAGCGCAGCGATCCGCTGCGCCGCTTTTTCCATCTCCTCGGCATGCTCGAACGCCAAAAGGGCGCGCGCGTGGCCGAAGCTGAGCTCCCCGGATTCGACGCGGGCCTGCACGGGAGCCGGCAATCGAAGCAGACGAAGAAAATTGGCCACCGTAGCGCGGTCCTTTCCGGTTCGATGGGCCATTTGCTCCTGGGTCATATGGAAATCACGGGCTAGCCGCTCGAAAGCGCGAGCCTGCTCCATGGGGTTGAGGTCGGCGCGCTGAAGATTCTCGACAATCGTGATCTCCATTGCCTGCTCGTCGGAGACTTGGCGCAGGATGGCCGGAATCGTCGTCTTGCCCGCGATCTTCGAAGCGAGCCAGCGCCGCTCGCCTGCGATCAGCTGGAACCGGCCATTCGTCAGTGGGCGCACCAGCACGGGCTGCACGACGCCATTGGCGGTAATCGATGCCGCGAGCTCGGCCAACTGTTCCTCGTTGACATGGGAGCGGGTCTGGAACGGGTTGGGATCGATGTGCTCGAGGGGAATCTCCCGGGGGCGGCCGCCCTCCGCTTCGGAAGAGGGAGCGACGGAGCGGGGGAGAAGGGAATCCAACCCTTTACCTAAGGCGCGGCGTTTTGATTCTACTGGAGCCGTATTCATAAGTTTGATTTCCTTCTCCCTCATCCCGGCCGAAACAGCCGGGAAACTTGCGATAATGACTGCTGTCTGCGGTGCCGGATCGGACGGCCGGCAAGGCACGTTTCGCCGGATTAAGAGTAAGGCCAGAATCTAACCCTGGGTTCGGGGCGGGTGGGCCTTGCGACCTTACGCTGGCCCTGGCGAAGGCGCTCCATTTGGTTGCGCGCCAAGAACTCTCCCGCGAGCTCGAAATAGGCTTCCGTGCCGCGGGACCGGGGGTCATAGAGCGCTACCGGCTTGCCGTGGCTCGGAGCCTCAGCCAACCGAATGTTGCGCGGAATCACGGTTCGGTAGAGCCGTTCACGGAAATACTCGCGGAGTGTGTCTGTCACCTGCTGAGCAAGATTGGTGCGATCGTCGTACATGGTCAAAAGAACGCCTTCGATCGTGAGTTCGGGGTTAAATACCGAGCGCACGCGCTCGAGAGTAGAGATCAGCTCGGAAACCCCCTCCAGGGCAAAGTATTCCGCCTGCATGGGAACGATCAAGATCTCGGCCGCGACAAGGACGTTCAGGGTAAGCAGGTCGAGGGCGGGCGGACAGTCGAGAACGATGAGATCGAAGTTTTCCTGGATCGGCTCAAGGGCGCGACGAAGGCGCACAGCGCGATCGGGAGCGCCTGCCAGCTCAATGTTGGCCCCGGTGAGATTCTTTGAGCCCGGCAAAAGCCAGAGACACTCGATTTCCGTGGGGAGAATCGCCTGTTCAGCCGGGGAGTCGCCCACCAACGCGTCATACACCGAGTGACGGTTGTCATCGCGCTGCAAGCCAAGGCCTGAAGAGGCATTGGCTTGGGGATCGCAGTCGGCGAGAAGGATTTTGAGTCCCTCGATGGCGAGGCAGGCGGAGAGGTTGATGGCTGTCGTTGTCTTGCCGACTCCGCCCTTTTGATTGACCACGCCAAGAATCTTCCCCATGGATTTCTAGAGTACCGGGAGGGGCTTTCGCGTGCTTGAAGTTGCGCTGTGGAGAACTCGCTGGAGCTGTGGAAAGCGCGTTGGAGGGCGACGACCTGCTTCCGGCAAACAACTGAAGCCAAAAAGGTTCGATCGCGGGTGAAATGGGGCGCTCGCCACCAGGCCAAAATGCCGCGCGGTGGAAAAGCCGTCAGAATCAGGCACAAATCGAGGGGCTCTTCGAGCGGTTTTTTCCCGCTGCGAGAAGCAATTCTAAGAGACCTTGTTCCACGTGGAACATATGGCCTTGCGACATTAAACAAACACGCTGATGTTCCACGTGGAACACATCAGGCTTGAGGGCAGCGCTAGAGGCGGATGTTTCCCCCTTGCGGAACTCGTGGCCGCTCCGCCAGCCGCTTTTTTCCCGTGGGCCGCGCCCTCTGCTTGTCGGCCCCTTGAAGCAATCAGCGCCCCGACGTTGCTTCACTGAGGGGCACGCATCGACTGGGCTGCCGTTAGAAGTCCGTCCCGCCCAGCACGCGGATGTGCGGCTCTTTTGTGCCCAGCGATAAATCGGCCGCCCGCCCCAAGCAACTCATCCGACCAAGGGCCTTCCAATTGAAGAGGCGTATCGGCACGCGAAAGAAGCTCGGCCTCAGCCGGTTCATGCGACAGCCATGACTCCTGGTGACTGTTGTTCCCCTCGTCGAGATCAAACTTAAGAACTGATCTCCCGCCCCATGGTGAGGAATCGGTCCTCGCTGCCCGCTACTCTGAGCGGCTCTTCCCAAGAAAAACGGGAACCCGCGGCCTCGATGAACCTTCGCAGGTCGGCGCCGGTCGTCATAAGCACGAGCCAGCCGCCGGGCGCAAGGAGCGCCGCGGCCGCGCCGATCGCTTGCGGCATTTTGTCGACCGCCCTCAGAACCACACAATCGAAGGAGGCGTCCACGTTCTCTGCTCTCCCGGCATGTACTTGCGCCGAAACCCCCAAAACGCGTACGGCTTCCTGCAGGAATGCCGCCTTCTTCGATTGGGATTCGGCAAGCGTTACCGCGATCTCAGGGCGACCGAGAGCAATGGGAATACCCGGAAAACCCGCGCCCGAGCCGAAGTCGAGCAGCGTGTTAATCCCACGGGGCAGAGCCCGGGCGCAGGCAATCGACTCCACAAAATGACGGAAAAGAATGCCCTCTTCCTCTCGAACCGCCGTCAGATTAATTCGCGCGTTCCAACGAAGAATGAGCGAAAGATAGCTTTCAAAGCGGCCAGTGAGCGGGGAGTCGAGCGGCTCCAGTCCAGCCTCCGTCAGCATCTGGTTAAGGCGCTCGCCCGTCGTACGCACCGCCAAATTCATCCCTTCGCGGCCGGGTTCCCGATCAAAGGCGGCTGCCACGTTCGCGCCGCGTCGACAAACGCGGCGAAGATGGCTCGGGAAAGCGGGCTTTGCCCGTAGGTGCGCTCCGGATGCCACTGCACCGCTAGAACGAAGTGGCCCGGCGTGTCCAGCTCGACCGCCTCGATCACCCCGTCCGCCGGCGAGACGGCGCTGACCACCAAATTATCACCCGGCAGGCGAATCGCCTGGTGATGGCTCGAGTTTACCTGCGTCTCGGGCATGAGGCCGGGCGGCAAAATGTGGCTAAGCCTCGTTCCCTGCGCAACATGCACCGGATGGGCCTCCACCACATCGCGTCCCGGGCGATGATTCACCCTGGTTCGCAGGTCTTGGATCAACGAGCCACTGCGCCAAACATTCAAGGTTTGGGCGCCGTGGCAAATGGCCAAAATAGGCTTGCGAAGGGCAAAGGCCTCTTGTAAGAGCAACTCGTCCACGGCGGTACGCCCGGGGTCGGCCTCGCCACACTCTGGAATCGGATCTTCGCCATATCTTTGTGGGTCCACATCGTATCGGCTTCCAGGCAGCAGCACTCCTTCAACCCCTGACAAAAGCTTCGCCACCTCCTCCGGCGACGCATCCAGGCCCGCCACCACGGCGCTCGCGCCGGCGGCCTCAAGCGCGGCAACATAGGGCGGCAACGAACGCTGATTGTACTCCCGATCGATGCTCGTAGGCTCAGGAATGGCGATTCGGATGGACATCGAAGCTTCAGTGTAATGCCGCCGCTTTCCCGGCGCCCCGGCAAAAGAATCCTTGCTATTCCCAGCGCACCAACCCTTCCGCATCGTCTACAAGGACCACGTCGTACTTCTCGATCATTGGCATCAGAACGTTCTCCAGCTCCTGCTTCCAAAGTTGGCCTTCGTAGAACTTTGCCTTCATCGGCTCTCGCGATTCAAGGTCTGGAAAGCCACGCATGAAGAAAAAGATATCGGGATCCTCGATGGAAGGCCAGGGTCCGAGGATCTTCATGCCGATTTCGTCGTGCGCCGGCATGGACTTGGCCCGGAAAACGGCAAGAAACTTCTCCCGCACGCCCGGCTTAAGCTTGTAGGTGCGCATTTCGATGATCATCGGTTCACTCCGCTGAAGTTTGACTGCCGGCAAGCCTTGTCCGTGCATAGGCTTGGAACAAACCACCGAAGAACCGCAAGCCATTTCATGGCAGAGCCGCGGAAGCTTCCTTGCCCGCCGGCGCCGATTGCGCCACCATCTCTTCGATTGCCGCGCGCAATAGCGCGGTCACCGCATCCGTCTGGCGTATGGTGAGGCCCTTGGTTTCGATCGGCTTGCCCGCGGTCAGCGTAAGTTCGCCCGGGAAAAAGTGCCGGGTATGAATGGGTAATAGATCATAGACCCCGCTTAACGCAATCGGGACCAGTGGAACCTGCGCGCGAATGGCGAGATACGCCGCTCCGGAAAGAAACGTCTGCAGTTGGCCGGTCGGGGTGCGACCGCCCTCAGGAAAAACGAACAGAGGCATCCCTGCCCGCAGCGCCTTGACGCCCACGCCCAGGCTGGAAACCGTGGCGCGGGTGTTCACGGTGTCAATGGGAATCTGTCCGGAGCGCCGCAGATACCACCCGATGAATGCAATGGGCCACAGTTCCTTCTTGGCCAGGATGCGGAACTGAAACGGCAGCGAGGCAAAGATTACGGGCGTGTCCATGTAGGAAGTGTGGTTCGACGCGTAGACGGCCACCGGATGCCGTCGGAGGCTTTCCGCGCCGCGGATGATAAGTTTCGAGCCCGAGATCCAGATGCACAGCCGCGCCCATAACCGCGCGATGCGGTGCTGCGCGCGGCCGCTCTTGTCGAGGGGCGAGATGAGCAGAGAGATTGAGCCGCAAACCGCCGTCGCCACGATAAACGCCGGGGTTTGAATCAGATTGCTGCGCCATCGGTAGAGACGCGGCATAGGGTCGGGCCGTCGGCTCATTCCGCGCCGCCTTTGGCGGCCATCAGCAGCGTGCGCGCTTCCCCCACCAGGTAAACCGAGCCCGAAACCACGGCCACGCTTCCTTGCGCATCCTTTACTGCCAAACGCAGCGCCTCTTCGACCGAGTCGGCGGCCACTGCGGTGGCTCCCGTAGCGCATGCAGCGGCCAGTAAATCCCCAATTTCAGCTCCGCGCGCGCTATGGATCGGGGTCACGATCACCCGCGCAAAAAGCGGGAAAAGAATCTGCGCCATTTCCGCAATCGGCTTGTCGCGCAGGCAACTGAAAATGATCACCTTCGGTTTCCGGTCTCCGAGAAGTCCGCGCAGCCCGGCGCGCAGCGCCCACGCGCCGGCGGGGTTGTGCGCCACATCTAAGATCCAATCCACGCCGTTGCGCGACATTTCTTCCAGCCGGCCCGGCCAATACGTCCGGCCAATGCCTTCGGCGATGGACGCCCAGGTCACGGGAAACCCATGACGCTCAGCCAACTCGACGGCCGCGGCGATGGCGAGCGCTACATTGCGACGCTGGTGCGCGCCCTTCAGCGGCGACTTGACGTCAATCCGCTGGCCCAGCGCCTCCACGCAATGCCCCTCCGTGGTCCGATCCCTTGCCGGCGCAGGCATATACGGCGCCGCACTCACCACCCGCGCGCCTAGCTCCGCCGCCGTCTCGCCAAGCACCTGATTGGCTTGCGGATGTTGCGGCAACGTAATCATTGTGCCGGAGGGTCGCAGAATCCCGGCCTTTTCTCGAGCAATAGCGGCGATTGTCGGGCCTAGCCACTCCATGTGGTCAAGCGAGATATCGGTGACGATGGACACCAGCGGTTCCACCACGTTGGTCGCATCCAGCCGTCCGCCCATGCCCACCTCCAACACCGCAACCTCGATCTCTTTCTCGGCGAAGTAGTCGAATCCCAGCGCGGTGAGCATCTCAAAGTAACTGGGCAGCTGCGGCAGGCTTCCGTCGAGCACAAGCCGTTGCGCAGCATCGTGAACGCGAAAATAGAGCCGGGCAAAGTCGTCATCGGATATTTCGGCGCCATCCACGCGAATGCGTTCGTTCACTCGTTCGAGATGAGGCGACGTGTAGAGCCCCGTTCTTACTCCGGAAGCGGTAAGGATCGAAGACAGCGTCGCTGCCGTCGAGCCTTTGCCATTGGTTCCTGCAATAAGCACTGAGCGGAATCGGATCTGGGGCTCGTTCAACGCGTGCAACAGCGTCCGTACCTGGTCAAGCGAGAACTTGCGCCGTGGTTGGCCGGCATGCGTATAGAGCTCGGGCACCATGGCGTTAAGCTGATCGATTGCCATCTGATAGGACATGGAA
>JASHTU010000176.1 GCA_030040395.1 Acidobacteriaceae bacterium | reverse complement strand
CCAGTTGATCGTGAATGGAAAACTCGCCATCAGCATCACCACCGTCTTCGGATTCTTGATCATCACCTGCTTGACAATCTGCTCCTGGTAAAGGTCCATGGTCTCGCGATCGCGCCCCTCACGCCCGTCGCTGGGCACGGTGCACGGCAGCGTAATCCCGCCGCCCTCGCTCGGCGTGTTGTACCACGCGTGTGCTTCGTCGCCGCAGGTGGGATTGTTGCCCACCACCACCACGGCCACATCCGATTCGCTCGCCGCCTTCATGGCCGCGTATTCGCCGTCCATGGTGTCATACGCGGCATAGTTCACCTTCGCCTGCGCGCCCACCTCTTTCTCAATCCCCGCCAGCGGCGTAATGGCATACGGCGGCGTGCCCCCATACCAGTCCCAGTGCACCACGTCCGCCAGCGGCCCGATCACGGCAATGGATTTGATCTTGCTCTTGTCCAGGGGCAAAAAGTTGTCCTGATTCTTGAGCAACACCACGCTCTCGAGCGCCATCTTCGCAGACACCGACCGGTCGCGGTCCGTGTCCCACGGCGCCGGCGAGTCCTTGATCTTCGTGTACGGAACCATCTCCGGCGGGTCCAGCAACCCCAGCTTGATCTCGATGCGGAACTTCCTTCGCAGCGCGTTGTCAATGTCCGCCTCCGTCAGCGACCCATCTTTCAGCGCCGCCTTCGTCTCGTCCCTGTAGCGGTCCAGGAACTGGTTAACGCCGGCCTTGATGCACGCTGCCACCGCGGCCTCCTGGTTCGCGAACAGATGGCGCGGGTTCACCAGCAACGTCACCGCGCCGCCGTCGCTCGAGATCACGTCCACGCCCCATTTGTCGATCAAGATGCTGCGCAGCACCGGATTGACCGCCATCGCCGTCCCGTTCCACGCGTTATACGAGGCCATCACCGCCTTCGCCCCGCCATCCAGAAAAGCCATGCGGAACGGAACCGAGTAGTACTCCCAGAAAAGCCGCTCGTCGAAGTTCGAGGACGAGCTGTTGCGGTCGTTTTCGTTTTCATTGGCCAGGAAGTGCTTGAGCAGCGCCGCGGCCTGCCAGTACTTCGGGGCGTCCCCTTGCAGCCCATGCGCAAACGCCGCGGCCATCGTCCCGTTCAAAAACGGATCCTCGCCATACACCTCTTCGCTGCGCCCCCAGCGCGGATCGCGGTCCAGGTCCGACTGCGGTCCCCACAAGGCCAGAATCTGCCGGTTGTACTTCGCCGTCTGCGTAACGAACCGCGCCTCATAGCCCTCCACGCCCGCAGCCTCGCGCACCAGCGCCGGATCCCACGTCGCGCCCATCCCTGGCGGCTGAGGAAACTGCGTCGTCGGTATCGGTCCGCGCCCAAACTGCCCCTCGCGCTGCGCCACCCCATGAATGCCTTCGGAGGCGCCGATGTTCGGCACGCCCAGCCGCGGAACTCCCGTCTGCGTGCCCAGGCAGTCGATCTTCTCGTCCACCGTCATCAGCGAAAGCAGATTCGTGATCCGCTCCTCGGTGGGCAGCTTGGGATTGTCGAATGGATAGTGCTGAAGATGCCATTGATCCACTTCCTGCACTCTCTGCATGCGCCCCTGCTGCCCAAACGCCGCGGCGGCCAACACCACCACGCACAGCATCGCACTGAAACGTTTTTTCATAGCCCCTCCAGCCACTCTCTGGTCGTTCCCTTAGCCTCGTCCCAAACTCCCGTATCCCCGTACCCGGCCATTCTAGTCCACCCCGCCGTTCTCTACGGCGCCCCAAATCCCACAAAATCACCCAGCTCGACAGGCTGCGGAAAAACACACTTGGCGAAGCAAGAAAGGTCAGAACACGACTTTCGTCCTGCAGAAAACCGGCTAGGACAATTTGTGAGCGCTACGTCGAACACCCATCCCGGGCCGGAAGTTCCAACCCAGGCGCAGCCGTGCAAAGAAATGACACTGTGGTGACATTCCGGTGACAAGATACGGCTCCTTCGAAGCTAGTCTGGGCGGACTGGAGAGATTTCCCGCTCCGGATTTCAACCATCCATCCGCGAAGCCAAGGAGGGCAACTATGGAGAAAGATCGCCGCCGGTCTGATCTGCTGCATCTGTTGGGCCTGATGCTTTTGATCGTGAGCGGCATAGCTGCCGTCGCGCAATACTCCGATCCGTCGTTCATCGGAAATCTTGACACCGTAACCACCCTCAGCACCACCGTTCCGGGCAACGGAGACGTCAATCCCTATGGAGTCGCCCGCGTTCCCCGCACGCTCGGAAATCTGGTCGAGGGCCAGTTCCTCATCAGCAATTTCAATAACGGCGCGAACCTGCAGGGTACAGGAACCACCATCGTCGAGATTAGCCCTAGCGGAGCCCTCACCCAGTTTGCCCAGATCGACGCAGCCACAACCAAATGTCCCGGCGGAATCGGATTGACCACCGCGCTGGTGGCCTTGCGCAGCGGCTTCGTGATTGTCGGAAGCCTGCCCACCACCGATGGCACGGCGGCCACGGCGCAGGCCGGCTGTCTCATCGTCCTGAACAGTTGGGGCAAAGTTGTCGAGACCTTCTCCGGAAACCACATCAATGGCCCGTGGGACATGACCGCCGTCGACGGCGGATGGGTAGCGGTCCTGTTCGTGACCAACGTGCTGAATGGGACAGTGGCCGCGAATGGAACCGTTGTGAACAAGGGAACAGTAGTCCGCATGCTGCTCGTGATCCCGGATGGCGGCGTGCCGCTGTTGGTGAACAGCACCGTGGTGGCTACGGGATTTCCCGAGAGGACCGATCCGGTCGCACTGGTCATCGGCCCCACCGGCGTGGCGTTCGATGAGCAAACCGGGATCTTGTACGTTGCCGACAGCCTCGACAATCGCATTGCCGCGGTTCCCGGCGCGCTCTTCCGCTGGGATGCCTCGCGGTTCAACAGCACCATTTCTCAGGGAGGAGCACTGAACGATCCTCTGGGGCTAACCTTTGCGCCCAACCATCATCTCCTGGCCGCCAATGGAAATGACGGCAATATCGTCGAAGTGGATCCCCGCACCGGAAGACAGGTGGCGAAAGTGCTCGTAGACGCCACCGGCGGCCCTCCCCCGGGATCGGGCGCTCTTTTCGGCCTGACCACCACAAGCGATGGCGTGTACTTTGTGGACGACAACTCAAACACCTTCAATTTGCTGCATTAAAAGCCGGGCGGGGCGCCGGGAGGTAATGGGTCAGCTCCCGCGCCCATACGCCGGCGCCTCGCTCGTTTCGCCGCCAAAAGCTGGTATCAACTTTGGGCGGGCAGCGAACATGACAATCACCGCCACGATTCGCTCTTCTCGAGTTCCTCTTCGACCGCAGACAGCACCGGCGTGCCCTCGATCCGCACGGCATCCAGCGCCCGCGGATCGAGACCAAGCGCATAAACGATGGTCGGAGCCACCTGGCTCGTCGTCGCTTCCGCATAAACGGTCTGCGGCGTAAAGCGAGGATTGCTCGCCAGCAGCATCACATTGGTGTCGTCGTGCGCGAAACCTCCATGATCGCCGATCATGGTTGTGCTGCCCGAGTAGGTGACGCCGACGTTCGGGGTGACGATGATGTCCGGAGTGCGCGGGTCCAGTCCGGGCCCCAGGCCGCCGACGCCGTAATTCAGCGCCAGGGTCGGGCCGTAGTAGATCTCGCCCAGCCCAAGCACGGTCGCGTTGCCCTCGAGGATTTTCACGGCCGCATCGACGCTTGCGCCCTTCTTCAGCCACAGCAGGGACACGTCATCCTCGGTCGCGCCGATGCCGGTCGTGTTCAGGGGCGACTCCGAGTACGGGATCATGCCGGCTTGCGCCAGCAGCGTAGCTGGCGTGCCTGTACCGTCAGCCACGTAGTGGGCCGTGTCGATCGGCGAGTCGCCGTGCTTGGCGGTCACCATCACCAGCGTGTCGTCGCTCAGGCCGGCATCCTGCAGCGCGTCCATGATTTTACCGATCGAAGCGTCAACAAACTCGATCTCATTCACCAGTTCCTCGCTGGGCACGCCTGCGGCATTCTCATAACCACCCTCGGCCACTCCCGGTTCATTCAGGCTTTCGCCGAAATAAACCGACTGAAAATTCATCCCGAAGACGGCCGGGACCTGGGCCGGCGCGCCGTTGTGCCTCTCGCCGGCGATTTCGCGCAGAAGGGCCTTCACTTTGAGCGCATCATAGCACTGGATATTCTCGAAGCTGCTCGTCCAGCTCCCGGCGCCGGCAGGATCGCGGATGGGGTCGCAGGACGCGCCTAGGGCCGTGGTCACGCCCGGCAAGGGAATCACGGCGGAGTCCACCTCGGGAGAATAGTAGTCGTCCAAACCCGTGCCGCCACGGCCGGCGGTAAACGAGTATGACGGGTGCTTATCGATCCAGGCGGTATAGCCGCCGGCCGCATGCACCACGCTGAACACGGTATTGGTGCGAACAAAGTTCCACGGGTAAACGGGCGCGCAGCCCGCCGCAGGATCACGCGCCAGCTTGCGCGGATCGATCGAGTTCACGCCCCCGTCGGTGGGGCTGGCTCCGGGCGCGCCGCCGTTAAGTTTGGTGTCATCGTAGTCGATGCCCTGATCGTTATCGGTGGTCGTTCCCGACGGCGCAGCAAACGGAATGCAAGGGCCGCCCGCGAGGCCCGTGCCGGTGGTGATGGTGGGAGGATCGAGCGAGCGGTCGTAGGCCACGTCGTAATACAGGCCCGTGCTTTTCGGAGTTCCTCCCGTGACCAGGGCAGCTGTCCCCGGAAACGAGTCCGAAGGACGCGACGACGACGCGGCGACGTAGTTGATGCCCGTTCGCCTTAGCGCGGCAAGATGGGGGCAATAAGGGTTCCCATCGTTGATGTCGGCGATACCGGTGGAGCAGTTGAGAAAGTCCACCGCATGCATGCCGTCAATACTGATGAGCAGCACGTGTCGAATGTGGCCCGATCCCGGCCGTTCTTGTCCGTGCTGCGCGATTCCACCCAGTGAAAATGCCGCCAAGGCCGCCACCACGCCGGCCCGCGCCAGCCAATGCGCGTTCATGTTGAACCTCCAAAAAGAACCATGCCACAACTGCCTCAGGCTCTTCATGACGGGCGTATGAATTGTCCGCAGTTCCGGTTCCCGTTCCCCGGAACTGGCTTCTCGCTTGGTCCGGGCGCACTGAGCCGGACAGCGCACCCTCACCCTCGCCAAAAAATATCGTGGCGCGCCCGTCATTTCGCCCGCTCTTCGACCAGGCTGTCGATCGGCTCGTACGCCTGAAGCTCGTAACACGAACGGAAGATAGCGCGGATCGGCGACGGAAGAAGGTAGCTACGAACTCAAAGGCAAATGCTCTCCTGGAGCGATTGTCGAAGGCGCGAGCCGGCGAGTACAGCGCCGGCCTCTCGAATGTGTCTGTGGAGACGCTGGAACGTCTGAAGCTTTTGCTTCGGGAAGTCCTGCATCAACTTTCATGACGCGGAAACCAGAGGATAAACATGCCGCATCCAGCTCCCGTCAACGATTTGATCCTGCTCTTCGCGCTCACTTTTGCTCTCTATCGCGTGGGTGACATATGGACGTTCCAGGTCGTGCTCTTTCCGCTGTGGCCCATGGTGCGTCCTGAGGACTTTCCCGCCTACCAGAAGAAACATTTTCACAGCATCTTCGGCGTAATCTTCGTACCTATGGGTCTTTCGGCGGCGGGCGCCATGCTTCTTTGGTTCTTCCCTCCGCTCGGTGCGCCTCGCTGGTTGCTGGCCGCCGCGCTGGCGCTTCAGGCTGTCCTGTTCCTCTCACTCCTCTACTGGGTTCCCTTGCAACTGAAAATTGAGCGCGAGGGTAACCGCCCGGAGCTCATGCGCGAGTTGATAACAGTTCATTGGACCCGGGTAGCGAACCTGACCCTTTACGCCGCTGTGGTTCTATGGCTGGCGTGGATCCGCTTGCTGGGCTGATGCAGGACTGGAATGGCGGCACAAGCTGGACTTCCCAGACACCGCCTCAGGACGAGCCCCCAATCTCCGAGGCTCGTTTTGAGGGTGGTCGGGCCTGGAAATATGCTTCAGCCTGTTACCAGGATGTAAGAGCTTCATTTCTTCTGTTCCAAATCCATCAATCGGGAAAGCTGACGGTTCGTCTTTGCGGTACGCTGCAAATGAAGCCGTCCCCATCCGCAGATCACCTCCAAAACCGGCACAAGTGTCAGCCCGTAATTCGGGGCCCGAGAAGGCTCCCGAAACCTTCGGCGTTTTCTCTGGACTAATCCTCGAAACGCAGGCAACCCCGGTCAATGAGTGCGTCGGGCTGTTTCCGTCCCATTGAGGATCGAGTAAGATGCACCTATTGGAGTTCCCATGTGGAAGGCTGACTTGAAACTCATCGCAATCGCCTTTCTGGTTCAGCTTTGCCTGCCCGGCGCAACACTTGCGGCACGGGCGCAGGCGGAGAAGGCTGCGTATCCGGCCATGGCTCCGTTGAATGCGTATTTGATCGCCGACCAAAGTGCGGAGATTGCGCTGGCCCGCAGCGCTGCTCCGAAATCGATTGGGGACGGAGCCGAGGTGATGGTGCTGGGAAGGAAGGGACTCACGACCGCCGTCGCAGGCGCGAATGGCTTTCTGTGCGTGGTGGAGCGATCGTGGGCCATGGACACGGACGATCCGGAGTTCTGGAATCCCAAGGTGCGCGCGCCGATTTGCTTTAATGCGGCCGCGGCGCGGAGCTATGTGCCGATCTTCCTGATGAAGACACGGCTGGTGCTGGAGGGGAAAACAAGAGCGGAGATTCGGGCGGCGACGGCTGCGGCGCTGGATGACAAGGAGCTGCCGGCGCTCGAGCCCGGAGCGATGTGCTACATGTTGTCGAAGCAGCAGTACCTGAACGACCGCGGCAAGAGCTGGCATCCGCATGTGATGGTTTTTGCCTCGGGCGACGTGGCCAAGAACTGGGGCGCCGACAAGGATGATTCGCCGATCATGGCCGCGAATGACCCTGAAGAGCGGGTGACCATCTTCATGGTGTGGGTTGC
>JASHTU010000175.1 GCA_030040395.1 Acidobacteriaceae bacterium | reverse complement strand
CTGGAGCCGCTTTTCGCCAACGCCGATTATCTGACCCTGCACGTGGGCCTTACCCAGCAGACCTCAGGAATGATCAACGCCAGGACCCTGGCCGCGATGAAGAAAGGCGTGCGCATCATCAACTGCGCCCGCGGCGAACTGGTGGACGATGCGGCCCTGGCGGCGGCGCTCAAGAGCGGGCACGTGGCCGGGGCCGCGCTGGACGTGCTGGCCGTCGAGCCGCCCAAGGACTCGCCCTATTTCGGCCTTGAAAATGTGATTCTTACCCCGCACATCGCCGGCTCGACGGCCGAGGCGCAGGAGGCCGTGGGCGTGCAAATCGCCATGCAGGTGCGCGAGTACCTCAAGCTGGGTGTTGTGCAGAATGCCGTCAATCTTCCCTCGCTGAGCCATGAAGAGTACCTGCAACTGGCCCCGTACATCGACCTGGCCGAACGGCTGGGCGCGTTCCTGGCGCAAGCCGGGAAGGGCGGCATCGAGGCCATTCATCTGGGGTATAGCGGCGCGCTGGCGGAATTAAAGACCGAATTGGTGCGCAACGCCGCCATTGCCGGACTGCTGGAGGGCTCAGAAAACGTGAACCGCATCAATGCGGCGGCAGTGGCCGGGGAGCGGGGCATCCGCATCCACGAGGAGAAGAACGGGGGGGCGCGCGGCGGCGCGGCGACGGTGCTGACCGTGGAGCTGCACACCGCTGCGGGCCCCAGCCGCGCCAGCGCCACCGTGATTCACGGCGAGCAGCCGCGCCTGCTCGAGTTCGACGGCATCGACATCGAAGCCCCGCTGGAGGGGAATTTGTTGCTGTGCCGCAATTGGGACGTGCCCGGCGTGATCGGGCGCATCGGCACCATTCTCGGCGAACAGGGCGTGAATATCGCCAATTTCGCGCTGGGCCGCGAGCGCTCCGGGCCGAAACCGGTAAAAGCGCTGGCCGTGGTGCAGGTCGACGCGCCGGTTTCGGAGTCCGTGCTGGAGCCTTTGCGGACCATTGAAGCGCTACTCGAAGCCAAGCTGGTCAAACTGCCGGAAGTGAAGTCTTGAAAAGTGGATTGTAGCTGCTTGGCCTCAGAGAATGGTCCTCAGCTTGGGGATGCGAAGAAGCGCCTGCGCCGTCAGCCAGCTCAGGAAAATGGTCGCAAGAAATACAAAAAGAAACTTGATGCCGGCGCAGATCGGCCTGTCTAACACAAGGCGTTCGATCCACGTGATGAAGACATAATGCACCAGGTACATCACGTAGGCGCCTCTGCTCAGCGAATTCATCCATGGACGGGATCGCAGCTTGACTCCTCGGAAGAGAGCCAGGAACGCAAAACAACTTGCGACGCAACTTGCCACCCAAAGCGGCGTCTCCAGACGCCCCATATGCCGGATCGCCGGTGCATAAGCTATTATCCACCTGGGCATAAACCACAGCGCATTAAAGGCAAGAATGCACCCCAGACCCCATCGTGGCCAATGCCGTGTCAGGTTTCCATTGCGCGCGAGTAGTCCATCGGCAAGGCCAGGTGCTCCGACGAGAAAGCCGAACAAGAACCACAGGGCATAAAGGCCAATGCGTGAAATCTGAAAGGAAAATGGCCATGTAATGAGGTTAGCCCAGGTGCTGTAACCATAGTGGAGGAGTAAGGGCACATACACAAGCGCCGACAAAAAGAAGACGCCAGCAAAAACCGCAATCGGGTGATTGCGCAACTTTGGCGTCCATCGCTCAACCCGTGGCATAAACCGCCGAAGCGGCAGCAGGGCCAAAGCCAGCACCGCGTCGAAGAAGAGCAGCTCCCAGACGAACCAAGACGGCCCGATAGTAAAGCCTCGCGAGGCCAGCAGCTTGTAGAAGTCGATGAGCCCGGTGTCATGCCCGGTAACCTGCCAGGACGCGTAGTAAGCAATCGGCACGAGGAACACGATGGAAAAAGCGAAGGGCGCTCCCAGCCGCAGAGACCGATCGCGTATGAAACCAGTCACGCCATGCCGGCGCAGCGCCGGGTAGACGAACAGGCCGGAGACAAAGAACATCAGCGACATGAAAAACACGTCGTTGAAGCTCGTGGCGTAGTCGGAAAAAGCCCACCGGGTCCCATCGGCGATGACCATGTTCCGCCAGTCAAAGCGGGCGTAGCTTGCATAGGGGAGCAAAGAGTGATGGGCGATCACCATCAACTTCAGCGTGGTGCGGAGATAGTCGATAGAAAGGTCGCGCTGGCCCCGCTGCCTGGCCAGTTCTTCCCCTGAGCGGAGAACTGCCGTCGTACTTACCATTGGGCCCTGGTTTGAGCAAGGAGTTTACTCCATTCTGGATTGCGCCTTGAAAGGAGACATGCCCCGAAAGGAGTAATCGCATGAACGTTTGTGTTATCTGGGCAGATGCGGGATGCGAATCCGTCTCCGCCCAATTGCGCCCGGCGCCGGGGTCGTTGCCCGAACTTGCCGAGAAGTGAGCAATCGACGGTTCATTCCGAGAACTTCCGCGGGCTCGTCACTGAATGCGAATGTTGCCGGAGCCGGTTTGAGCGCGCACATTGGGACCGCCCCCATTTAGTTGGGCGGTGAGGTGGTGGCGATCGGAAGACATCTGCGTCATCATCTCGCGGGAGCTGGAGATGGCGCCGGAGCCGGTCGATGCGTTGAGGGTCATGGGCGCGTTGGCGGTCGATAGCTCGATGTTGCCCGATCCTGTTTGCAGCCTCCAGTCGGCGGAGGGAGTTCCGGCGGCTTTGATGTTGCCGGAGCCGGTTTGGGCATTCAGGCCGCCATGGACGCCCTGGACATCGATATTGCCGGAGCCGGTCTGCGCCTTCGCGTCGCTCGAGCCGGTATTGTTGACC
>JASHTU010000174.1 GCA_030040395.1 Acidobacteriaceae bacterium | reverse complement strand
ACGACCACCTTGCGCATTCCCAGCGCCTGGGCAAGGGCGCAGGCGTGCAGCGGCCCCGCGCCCCCAAACGCCACCAGCGCGAAGTCCCTGGGGTCGTGGCCCCGCTCCACCGACACCCTACGCAGCGCGCCTTCCATATTGGCGTTGGCCACGCGCACCATTCCCTCGGCCAACTCTTCGGCGCGGGCAAATCCCGCTTCGCGGCCTACGCGCTCCACCGCCGCCCGCGCCCGAGCCGCGTCCAGGCGCATGGCTCCGCCCAGAAAATGGTCCGCACTGAGCCGTCCCAACACCAGGTTGGCGTCGGTCACCGTGGCCTGCAGGCCACGCCCGTAACAGGCCGGACCGGGATCGGCGCCCGCGGATTGTGGACCCACGGCCAGCGCCCCAGAAGCGTCCAGCCACGCCAGCGATCCTCCACCGGCCCCCACGGTGTGAATGTCGAGCATGGGCACGCTCACCGGGAGCCCGGCCACCTGGCTCTCCGTCGTGGTTTTAGGGTCCCGGCCGGTTTCGAGCAGCGCCACATCGGTCGAAGTCCCGCCCATGTCGAAGCTCAGTGCGCGCTCGATTCCCGCCGCGCGCGCCACGCTCAGCGCGCCCATTACCCCGCCGGCCGGACCGGAAAGAATGGTCCGCACCGGCTCCCGCGCTGCCGCACGGGCCGAAAGAATGCCGCCCGAGGACTGCATCATGCTCAGTCGCACATTTCCCTTGCCACGCGGCCTTTGGTCGCGGCCAGAAAGCTCCCGCTCCAAGCCGCCCAGGTAGCGCTCCATCCGCGGCGCGAGGTAGGCGTTGAGCACCACCGTGGCCGCGCGCTCGTACTCGCGGAACTCGGGCAGAATACGGTGCGAAAGCGAAACCGGCAACCCCAGCGGTTCCAGAGCCACGGCCACTGCCCGCTCGTGCGCCGGATTGGCGAAGGCAAACAACAGGGAAACAGCCAAAGACTCCGCCCCCGAGGCCTGGACACGCCGACGCAGCCGCGTCAAATCGGCTCCATTCGTCGCGCGCAGCACAGTCCCGTCCGGTGCGATGCGTTCCGCCACGCCAAAGCAACAATCCTCATCCGCGAGCGGCGTCGCCCGGTGCACATCCCAGTCGTATAGGCTGGGCCGCGCCTGGCGGGCGATGGCGAGCGTATCTTCAAAGCCGGCCGTGGTGACAAAGGCTACCCGCGCCCCTTTGCGTTCGAGCAGCGCATTCGTCGCCACCGTGGTTCCGTGCCGGATTTCGATGGTTCTTGCTTGGGCGCGCTCCCGTATGCGCTCGATGGCCTCGAGAATCGCACGCCCCGGATCGTCAGGCGTCGAAGGCAGTTTGAGCACCTCCACCCGACCGCGGACGCGCCACACGCAGTCGGTAAACGTGCCCCCGGTGTCGATGGCGATCGTGAGCCTTTCAAGCATTGCATTGACAACATAACAGCAGGCGCGGCTTGGCTGTAGACCCGCCGCAGAGGAAAATGCGACAGTGAAAGCTCATCGTTTCGCGCGCGGAGAGATTTCGCCCATGAATGAGGGCGTTCCAGAATGGCAGGCATTTCGCTGGACCGCGGCCACGGCTGCGCAGCGCCGCGTGGTCCTTGCCGCAGGCTTGGGCTGGATGCTGGACGCTTTCGACGTCATGCTCTACTCCATCGTGCTGGCCACGCTCATGCGCGCTTTCGGCATGAGCCGCGCTACCGCCGGCGCCCTGAACGCCCTAACCCTGGTCTCCTCCGCCCTGGGCGGCCTGCTCTTTGGTTTCCTCGCCGATCGCTTCGGCCGCCGCCGCATGTTAAGCGCCAGCATCCTCTTCTATTCAGTGTTCACCTTTGCCTGCGGCTTTTCCACCACCATCGCCGCACTGGCCATTTTCCGCTTTCTTCTGGGCCTGGGTATGGGCGGGGAGTGGAACACCGGCGCTGCGCTGGTGGCCGAAACCTGGCCCGCCGCACTCCGCGGCCGCGCCCTCGGCATCGTCCAGAGTGGCTGGGCGGTTGGGTACGCGCTCTCGGCCATCGCCGCCGGCCTCATTCTCGCCCATGCCAACTGGCGATGGGTCTTCTTCGCCGGCATCCTTCCCGCCGGCGTAGTCCTCTGGATTCAGCATCGTGTCCCCGAACCGCCGCTTTGGCGGAACGCCCGCGCCGCTGCGCCAGCGCAGAGCCTTGGCGCTTTGCGCCGCTCATGGCGCTCCCTGGTGGTTCTCACCCTCGCCAACACCCTGGGCATGTTCGGCTGGTGGGGCTTGTTCACGTGGATTCCCGCTTATCTCGTCCTTCCGGCGAGCGAGGGCGGTCACGGCTTCCATCTTCTCGGGCTCACCGGCTTCCTTGTCACCCTTAACCTCGCTGGCATGCTTCCCGGATACCTGCTCTTCGGCGCCGCGGCAGACCGCTTCGGCCGTCGCGCCGCGTTCAGTGTTTATCTCACCGCCGCCGCGGCCTCCGTGCCACTGCTCGCCGGCGCGCGCCAGCCTGCGTTCATCCTCCTCTTCGCCTGTCTCGCCGCCTTCTTCGGCACGGGATTCTTCACCGGCTCGGCCATCCTCGGGGCCGAATTATTTCCCACCGAGACGCGCGCCACCGCCCTCGGCATCTCGTACAACGTGGCCCGGGGTTTGAGCGCCCTCGCACCGGCGATCATCGGCGCTCTCAGCATGCGCCGTGGCCTGGCTTGGGCTTTCGGCGCCAGCGCAGCGGCCTTCGCGGGAGCCGCCTTGGTCAGCCTTTTTCTCCCTGAAACACGGGGCGCGGAGTTCGAGTCGCGGTGCGGACCTGAGCTCCCCGGGAAGCTGCAATAAGTCCCGGCCTAAACAGAGGCGATAACCTATTCGGATTCGGATTTCACGAAGACCAGCAGACGGCCATCCGCGGACAAGGATGGTTGTCCGCAATTCGCGCCTCCGCACTGGCTCACGTTGATCGGCTCCTGGCCGTCGGCCTTCAGGAAGACATCGCTCCACTCCACAACGCCAGACAGAGCCTGCTTGGTTTGGCGCCGCACGTAGACCTGCTTATCGGCGTATCTACGCGTCCAGCCTTCCAGGTTCTCCACCATCTGCAGATCCGCGGCGGAGCCTGAATCGTAGGCGAGAGGCGCGACGTTTCCGGTGCTCACTGAGAGCAAACCAATGCGCGGATGCGCTCCCGCGTCGCCGGACCGCAACACCAGCACTTTGTCCGCATCGCCGGAGCTGCATCCGACGAGCTTGGTGACTCCGGCAATCGGGTAGAGCTTTTTCATTTCTCCCGAGCCGGCTGAAAACCGCACCAGGTCGCTCCCGTTCAGCGCCAGGATCGCATTGCTTCCCGGCACGAAGACCGGAGAGCGATAGCGGCCGTCGCTGGTGACGGAGTGGGTCGTCTTGGATCCCAGATCAGACATCCACAGGGCGCCACTGGTCACTTCGTCGCCCGGACCCTTCAAAGTGCCGGGACTGTCAGAGACGCCAAGAATTTTGAGGACGCGGTCAACGAAACCGGGCGACGGTTTCGGTTGCGGCGCCGTAGCGGGCGCGGGTTTGGGCTTCTGGTTCTGACCCTCCGTATAGCCGCACAGGAGCAACAGAGCTCCCAACGCGGGAGCGAGCCGGCGCAGGCGGCGATTACCGCGGACAGGGGCGGGAGCTGGAATGGTCCGCGCTGAAGAGCACACAATAAATGTCGTCATAACCCACAATCCTTACCAGAGCGTCCTTTCTCGGAACGGTGAGCAGCAACCTGCGGTCCGGCGAGCCATAAATAAAGTAAGTAAGGGTGTCTTTGCTGTTCCAGACCAGCCAGGCGCGCTGGCCATCGGCTGACTTTGCCCCGTTGGGAAGCTCGTCGACCTGGGGAAGCTGCTGCGTCGAAACCAGAACACCATAGTTGACCGGCAGCAGCAGGAACTCTACAGCCACCAGGAAAATAAGCGCGGCCAGAAAAACCCGCGCGGCGGGACTGGTGGAGTTTCCGCGCGCGACCGCCTGCCAGGCAATGACCGCAGTGAACAGCACCCCCGCCAACAGGCCGCTGAAGTAGAGCGCCAACCTGCCATCGTTGGCGAGTAAAACGGTCGTGATCCATTCGTCAGGAAGCTGCTTTTGCAAGAGAAGGTCCCCAAATGCGAAGCATTTCCGCATCACCAACTGGATGAAGACGACCGCCAGGACAATGCCCAGCAGCGGCAGATGCAATGGCTTCCCGCACCACCCCGCGAGCCAGCCTCGAATGCGCTCCTTGGCCGGCGCCGGAATCAACCGGTAAGGAACATATCCCACCGCAGCCAGCACGAGGAGGAAGATCAGAATATTCGGCACGCAGGAAACGGCATACACCAGAAACCGGCAGCCTGCGAAAAGATATTTCTCGTCGAACAAATCCAAGTCGGTGGCCAGTCCATAGGTTGAGAGCTGGAAGCGAAGCGTGAGGTACCCGACCAGGTAAAGCAGAAAGGAGCCAAATGCGGCGTACGAGGTCCACTTTGCGGCGAAGCCGCCCATCTTCTCCGTGACGCTTTTGAAGAGGTCAGCCATTCATTTTCCTGTCAATGCAAACGGCGCCCAGAAGAATGGGTGACGGAACGCCGGGTTTGACTTGACCGCAATCAGCGCCAGCCGGGCGGCTTCCGCGGGCTCTCTGGTCTGTCCTTCACGGTAAAAAGTCTCCATCCATAACTTGGTGGACTCGGCGTTCACTTCCCAGGAAGAGAGCACCAGCGTGTCGGCCCCGGCATACAACAGCGATCGCACCATTCCGACCAGTTCTCCGGAATGCGTCGCCTGCGCCTTGCCGGTTTCACATGCGCTTAGAACCACCAGGCTATTGTTCCGCAAGGGAAGGCCAAACATCTCCGCGGCGGTGAGTCGGCCGTCGTCAGAAGGCCCCGGCTTGAATTGCAGATAAGACAGAAGCGGGTCACTGGGGTTGAATTTTCCGTGCACGGAGAGATGGATAAGGTCGAAACCGCCAACCCACGTTTGAATGTCGGCTTTGCTTGCCTGTTCTTGGGCCGCCACTTTGGAGCGGCCGGGGTAGAGTGCGCCAATCGCGTTCACTTCCTCGCTGGCGTCGTGAATCTCAGGATCGGCAACGGCAAGCAGACGGCCGTTCTTCAGGTTGGGCTTGGTTTCAAGAGTCGCCAGCACCGTCGCGCTCGGCGCGTAAGAGATGTCGAGGCTTTCTCCCACATATTTGCCATCCACCGGATTTTCGAGCGCCTGAAACGGTATCGAAGTCAGCTCGTCCTGGGGAATGATGAGAAGGTGACGGCTCTTAATAAATGTCGCCACCGGCTGGACGAGATAGAGATACAATTGCCGCGAAACATCGTCGTTAAATGCAGCGTCCGGAGAGTCCCTCGGGGCAACCAGGCTGTCATGCAGCGCGGCCGCCTTTGCGGCCAGCACGGCATGCGGCAAAAAGATTTTCTTAACCTCAACATCGGCGCCGCCAATGTGCCAAAGAATCACGTTCGTCTCCGTAACCACGTAATAGAGAACGTCGTACCGTCCTTGAGCGGCGGCGCGCTGCACGCTATCGAGCGTGACCGGCTTCGACGATGTGAGCTCATTCAGCTTGGGCGCCTCGCGGGCGATTCTCGCCTCCAGCAGCCGGTATTTCTCCTGCAATCCCGCAATTTGCGCCTCCAGATCCGCAATCTGCTTGCCGTTCTGGTCTCGATCCGCAGCGCCAGTCAAATTGAAGAGCTTGCCTTGCAGCGCGGCAATGGCTGTTCTTTGCGACTGCAGGTCGGAAAAGAGCGTCCGCTCCTTCGTAGAGCCGAGGTTCAGGGGACGGCTGACGAGCATGTCCGCCATGGCGCGTGAGCGCGACTCTTCGAAAAGCGCAAAAGCTTCCGCATAGCGTTTCTGCCCCAGCAGGATCAGCGCCGGCGAATAGTAGTATCCGATCTTATCTTCCATGAAGGCGCTGCGAGCCTGCGGGTCGCGAAGATTGCGCCGGTCCTGCTCCAGCAGCTCGACCGCCTGCCGATATTTCGGGAGGGCTGCATTGGATTCGCCTTTCATCTCCGCCAGCGAACCTTGAATCCACACATCGTCCGGATTCAGATTCCGCACCGTCAGTCCCTGTTGTTGCATGCGCGCCAGCCAGTCCTGCATTTGCCTGACGAGGTTCTCCATCGCCGCTACGGTTTGCGCATTCAGAGCCCCCGGCGCAAAATCTTCGGTGACCAGAACATCCTTGGGCTGCGTGGGGTTGAACATGCTCATCGCGGCCAGGGTTTGATTATGCTTCTGCTCGTTTTGGATAGTCCCCGCCAGGGTATCGGCATCTCCGAGAAAATTCTGCATCGCCGAGGCAAGATAGCCGTATCCCGCCTCCTGGGCGATCGCCTTGGCTTTGCGGTAGTTATCGCGCGCAAGTTGCAATAACTGGTTACAAACGTCAGGGTCCTGCCGGGCGTCACACCCGCGCGCATCCTGGTAATAAATATCGCCTCCATTCGCGTAGGCTAAGTACAACTGTTGTTTATCGGTAATCCGATCTTTTATCGCCAGAGCGCGGTTGAAGTAGTCGCCCGCGGCGGTCAGGTTGCCTCGCTTGGTCTCCAGTTCAGCGGCGGTGTCGAGCGCATCGAAGTAGAAGGCGTCGTTGCCGCAATTCGCTCCCAGGCGCACCGCCTCGGCGACATGATCGGCCGCCGCGTCCATCGATCCCGCATTCATCTCGGAAAATGCCAGCTCGGACAGGGCCTTGGTCTGATAGTCGGGGCGATTGGCGAGTTCGGCAAGCTGGAGGGCTACTTGGTACTCGGAAACCGCCCGGGCCCATTGGTTCAAATAGCGCTGAATATCGCCCAGCTTGATGGCGCTCCACGCCGCGCGCGCCGGTTCCTGACGCTGCGAAAAAAGAAGGTAACTCGCTTGTAACTCAATCTGAGCCGCAGCCAACTCGTTGCGCGTGCTCGCCGGATCGCCCGTGGTGCGGACGTTATTCAGCCAATGGTCGATTCGGGCGATGCCGCTGTTTTGAAGTTGCGCGGGATCGGCGTTTGCCTGCGCGTAGCCCTGCAGCGGCGCCGCGCACAGAGCGAACACGCAGGACAGCGCAACGTGAAATAGGCGTCTGGTCGCGGGTCCAGATTTCATCGGCGTCCCCCGGTCTAAGCGAAGCGCCCAACTAAGCCCCCCGGCCCCAATGCGGAAGCTGCGGTGGATACAAGTCTATCTCCAATTTTGGAGTGCGGCGGAAAAATCGAGGTGCTTTTTCCATGCAAATCGGGACCAACCTGAAGTGCTTCCCAAGCAGAGGACATCGCCTTGCGATGCTCGCCGCGACTAAGCAGGTTTTTGCATTTGGCGCACGCCCTCGATCTCAGCGTTCAATCGCGGCGTTGGCCAGCACGGTGAACGCATTCGTTTCCGGGGCGGTGTCGCCGCCGCCGTTGGTCCGCTGATACATGATGATGCCGAACATGTCCTTCACCGGATCGCCCCATCCATAGGTGCGGAATGCGCCACCCTTGGAAAACGCGCCGATGGACTGATAGCGGAAGGTTCCCACCGCATCTTTCACCACGCCGAAGCTCAGCCCCATTCCCAGGCCAGGGGAAAACTCCACGCCTTTCAGGTCTCCTGTCCAATTGGTGGTCATGGCTTGCACGGCGGCGATGGAAAGAACTCTCTTTCCGTCTAGAGTTCCCTTGTTCATCAGCATCTGGTAGAAGCGCGCCATGTCGGTCACGGTGGTCATCGCTCCACCTTCAGGCGAGGGAACCCTCGGATTCGGATCGGGCGTCCGCGCAGCAGGCGACAGCTTGCCGTTTGCATCCAGGGTGTAGAGCGCAGCCAGGCGGCTCTGTTTGGCGGCGGGGAGGGAAAAAGTTGTGTCGGTCATGCCCAGGGGTTCAAAGAGGCGCTTGGCGAGAAACTCCGTATACGGTTGTCCTGAACAAATTTCGATAAGGCGGCCGAGAATCGCGTAGCCGATCTGGCTGTAGATCCACTTTGTGCCCGGCTGCGCAAGCAAAATCGAGCGTGAGCCGGCGTCGACTCTTTCCGCGAGCGATTGGAAAGGCTCCGCGCCCGGCGGGCCTTGCGGCGGCAGGCCCGAGGTGTGGGTCAGCAGATCCAGAACAGTAATGGGCCGGGTGGCGTTGACCGGATCGCAGCCCTGGCTGGCCTGCGAATCCCCGCACGGGTTGACCTTGATTCCCTTGTATTCCGGCAGATACTGCTCCACCGGATCGAGAAGGCCGATTTTCCCTTCGTCGACGAGGATCATGATTCCGGCCGCGGTAAAGGACTTGGTCATCGACGCGATGCGGAAGATGGTGTCGGGACGCATGGGAATCTTCGCCTCGAGGTTCTGGTAACCGACGGCTTCCAGGCCGGCGACGTGTCCGTGCCGGACCACGATGGCGGCGAAACCGGCTGCCCTGCCTGCGTCGACGTAGGTTTTCAACTTGGCGCGGATTCGCGCCAGCAGAGCCGCGTCCATGCCGGCCGCGGCGGGGTCGGTCTTCTCCGGCGTGAACACATCGGAACCGTAGGCCGCCAATACGCTCGCCAGAAGCGTGACGGCAGCGGTCGTGGATCTCAGAAAGTGACAGCAAAGTCGCATCCGCATTGCCCAACCCCCATTGAAGAATCGCCTTTCGATGGCCTATTTGAGCATAACGGCCCCGCGCGCCATGCGCTTGACAACTTCGCTCGCCGGCTCCGTATAATTACGCCGTTCATCCCTCAAGCCGCCGCGACGATGTCCGGTGCGACGGCCGGTTTGGAACCCTGAAACATCGCGCCGGCGAATCCCACTCACGAGGTCGAAAATGGATAATCAGCCAGGGGAGCAAAATGCCGCGGAAGAAGCCGCGAAGGTCGATCCCAAGCCTTCAAGCAGCGCAGCCGCGACCGGCGGCGGAGAGAAGCCGATCGTGCTTTACTGCGACCTGGCGATCGCCCCAGCGCGGGAGCAGGAGATGCTCGATGTCTATCATCACCAGTTCAAGCCAGTGGCGGAGAAGTTTGAAGGATTTATCGATCTGAAAATCGTCAAAATACGGAAAGTCTTACAAGGCGCCCAATTGCCGCACGGCATCAATTATCGATTCCAATTGACTTACCAGAGCGAGGAATTGCGGCAGCGCTGGGTCGCTTCAGACGTGCATGCCAAGTATTGGCCTATGATCGAGGAAACGCTCGCGGATAAGAATTATCTCGTCATTCTGACGGACGTTGTGTAAAGGTGGCTTTTACACATCTAATCAGCTTATGGATGTGGTCCCGCTTACGGCAGATGAGACCGATGTGAATGAGACAAGTCGCTCGGTGATCGACACCCCCGTCGACAAGTGGACGGGGCTCGATGCGCGGCCGGCCAGGGAAGCGCTCGCTGTCGAGGAGCCGCTCGAGATCCGAATCCTGTACGGGCCGGCAAGCGCTCGCGCATCAAAGTCGATCTCCGTCACCATGCGCACGCCCGGCCATGATGACGAGCTCGCCGCGGGATTTCTGATGACCGAAGGTGTGATCCGTGACGCGGCAGACATCGAGAGAATCGTCTATGTCAAGGAGGGCTCTGCGCCGGCTGGATTGGAAGACGAGCGCGAGAGCGATCTGT
Organism: Acidobacteriaceae bacterium; assembly: GCA_030040395.1. Classification (GTDB taxonomy): domain Bacteria; phylum Acidobacteriota; class Terriglobia; order Terriglobales; family Acidobacteriaceae; genus Telmatobacter. Next base: position 1,530 of record JASHTU010000174.1, on the reverse strand, counting down.
TTCACCGGCCGCGCGCCAATGTCGTGCTGGTCGAACTCGCGCCGGAAGTTACGGTAAGTCTCGCCAATCTGGAGCGGAACTTCTACACGACCTCCAGTTGCGGCGTCTGCGGAAAAGCATCGCTGCTGGCGTTGCGCGCCGTTTGCCCCCCGCGCGCGAAGAACACTTTCTCGATCGACGCCGAGGTTCTTTACAGCCTTCCAGCGCGATTGAGGCAAGCTCAGAGCGCCTTCGACCGCACGGGTGGACTGCACGGAGCAGGCTTATTTGACGCCGGCGGGAGACTGCTCGCCATGCGCGAGGACGTCGGCCGCCACAATGCCGTCGACAAACTGGTAGGCGCGGAGTTTCTGGCCGATCGCACGCCCCTCCGCGACGCTTTGCTCCTGCTCTCCGGCCGGGCGAGCTTTGAGCTCTTGCAGAAAGCGGCGATGAGCGGCGTTTCCATGGTGGCCGCCATTGGGGCTCCTTCAAGTTTGGCGGTCACGGTGGCGCGGGAGTTTGACATGATTCTTGTAGGGTTTCTGCGCGACGGCCACATGAACATCTATTACGGGACCGATCACATTGAGAGGAAAAAGCCCGCCAGGAAGGATTTTGAACCATGAAGATTCGGATGATGGGCAACTCGGTGCGGCTGCGGATTGGGCGGTCCGAATTCATGCGTTTTCTGGCCGGAGGCCGCATCGAAGAGACGGTCCGCTTTGCCGCGGCGCCGCAGGCCGGCTTCACTTACGCTCTCGAGTTATCCGCGCCGGGAAGCACAGCGACAACGGTGCGCTATGCGCCCGGCGATCTCGTCGTCATGGTTACCCCGGAACAGGTGCGTCTCTGGCGAGAGCAAGATCAGGTAGGCATCTATACACAGGTTGACTTCGGCGCGAACCAGGCGCTTCAAATCATCGTCGAAAAGGACTTTGCCTGCCTGCACGGCAACGGCGGCGAGAACGCCGATGCATTCCCCAATCCCGACCTGACAACCAACTGCCCCATTGAGTAATCTCATAGCTGAGACGCATCCCGTCTCGCCCGTCAAATCCCCGGCCTCGGGCCGATTCGAAAGTGACCGGCTTTCCCAGAGGGTGCGGCGTGATTGAACTTTTCATTGACCAACTGCGCTGCGGCGCGGAAGACGGTGAACTGCTGATCGACGTGATCGGGCGCGCGGGCAAAAAGACGCCGCGCCTCTGCTATCACGACCAGCTTGGACCGGTTCAGACCTGCGATGCCTGTATGGTCGAGGTCGAAGGCCGGCTGGTGCGCGCCTGCGCCACGCGCGTCGCCGCAGGCATGCGGGTTTCTACCGATTCCTCCAGAGCTGTTGCCGCACAGGTCGAGGCGTTCGACCGGATTCTGAGCAACCACCTCCTCTATTGCACCGTCTGCGACAACAACAACGGCGACTGCGAAGTGCATAACACCACGAAAGAGTTGGCCATCGAGCACCAGCGAATTCCGTTCCAGCCCAAGCCGTATGAGATCGACGAGACCAACCCATTTTATCGTTACGACCCCAGCCAATGCATTCTG